>JAGWTK010000008.1 GCA_028876035.1 Bacteroidota bacterium | reverse complement strand
CCGTTGGGATTGGTAGAACCACTGTGCGTATCGGTAGCACCAATACCGAAGCTGACCAGCGGCGTATTCACTACAATTGGCGCAGAGGTATACCCGTTTCCCGTTTTCTTCAGTAGCACCCATTTGGGAGATTGCTCATAGACGCTAAGCCGGCGGTCATATACCGCAAAACGCGTGATGCTGGGCCTGGTGTTATCGGCCAGTGGCAGGCCAAACAGCATGGGATTGCGGTTGATGTTTTCATCGGTGGTACGGATTTCGAAATGCAGGTGCGGGCCCTGGCTGCCGCCGGTATTTCCACTGAAGGCAATGAACTGACCCTTCTTTACGGGGAAAAGATCCGGGGGAATATCCAGGAATACGCGCCAACTTTCTGCCTTGTATTGTTGTTGCATTACCCAGGCGTCAAGCGCCGGCATGAAAGCATTCAGGTGTCCATACACGGTAGTAAAACCGTTTGGATGATTGATGTAGATAGCACGTCCAAATCCAGCTGGTTCAATTTTAACTTTTGCAATATAGCCGTCCGCCGCTGCATATACCGGCAGGTTTTCGCGGTGATTGGTTTTAAGATCAAAACCCATGTGGTAATGATTCGGCCTCAGTTCGCCGAAATTGCCTGCCAGGCTGATGGGTATATCAAGCGGGTTGCGAAAAAAACCTTTGGGTGCATTACCTGGCGGAAAAAATTGCGCAGTTGCGGAAAAGCCTGTACACAGGGCCAGGGAAAGAAACAGTGGAAAACGCATGCAAACAAATTATTTAATGAGTTGCCGGCAAAGCTACTTCATATCGTTTGGGCTTGCGGCATAAAAACAAAAACTGTTAAAAGCTCACCGCAGTTCTTAACAATGATTTCATAAAATACCCGCTAAATGGTATGCATTTTTTTGAATAGTGGTACAGCGTTTGTCTTATTTGAACAGTCTTATAATCAGAACAGGTTAATTCGATTGCCATGAATAAATTTTACAGGGGCTTTTTACTCGGTGCCATGGTGGCCATTGCAACAATTGTTGGATGGGTAAAGGGCAATGACGCGAAACAGAAACTAGTGTACAGGTGGAGGACCAGCTACGAGGAGAAACGCCAGCTGGCAAAGAAACGCATGGCGCAGCGTCGCGGCCAGGTGGTTTTAGACGATGTAGAATGGGCATCTTTTCACAATAGCTAGCCCAATACGCCTCATCATATACAACCCGGTCTCCAGAGACCGGGTTTTTCATTTGCAGATGCTTTCCGTTATTTTTTCGTTTAATGAGCAGTAGCCGCCCTTAGTGAAATAGCCCGGCTCCTTCATACACCGGTGCCTGCAGAGAAACTCCATTACGTTTTAACACCGTGAAAATGCCCGTTGCTCAGTCCAGGGACCTCCCGCCAATGAAAAAATAACCACTGTCGTCCCGAAAAAGTTCCCCGACAAGGTTACAAAAGCATCTTTTGCATGTACAAGCGAAGGGGCGTCTCTTTCCTTATTGTTTCATCATTTTAAAGCCAATTAATTATGAAAAAAATCCTTCTGTTATCGAATGCGTTTTTATTCCTGACTTTGTTCAATACAGTCAGCGCGACGACGATCGGCCAGCCTGGCTGGCATCAGCTTGCAGCAACTGCAACTCCTCCTGCTCCAGTGTTGACATCATTCACTGCGCTTTTCGGAAACGCGCCGGTTCGAGAGTGGAAACTAAGAAGTGACGGTAACTGGCGAGCACATTTTATCCTTAATGGCACGGCCTGGGAAGCTACTTTTGCCAATGACGGTAAACTTCTCAAGTCAGAGCCAAAATAAATGCACGTTCAGACAGAGACAATCCTTGCCAGGCCGAGTTAACACCGGCCTGGCTTTTTAATGCCATATACGAACCAGAAATTCTCCAATCAAAGCGTTGTCAACGTCCTGCCGCCACCGGCCCCTTGGTGGCCAGGGTGCATTGTATTGATGCCACGAAAGTCATTGGGAAGGCCAGCACTTAAAATCCGCTTACATTGGGACTTGCGCGATTATAATTATCGCGGATGGATTCCAGGCTCAATAACAATAAAAAATCCCTTTTTAATGTTGACTTCACTTTAGGTTATGTCATATTGTCAACTGATTATCATGAGATATCATCGGGATTGAGCCTTTGTATTCCTCGCGGAAAAGTGATAAAAAATAATTGCCATATTTTCCCTCACTCCCTTACTTTTGCGCAATTTGTTTTTAGCGTAATAAACTCAAAAATGCCAAAAGATACGTCCATCCGCTCTGTGCTCATTATTGGTTCGGGTCCGATTATTATTGGCCAGGCCTGTGAATTCGATTATTCCGGAACCCAGGCCGCCCGCAGTCTCCGCGAGGAAGGCATCAAAGTAATCCTGATTAACAGCAACCCGGCGACCATCATGACCGACCCCATGATGGCCGATAAAGTATACCTGTTGCCATTGACAGTAGAAAGCATTGAGCAGATCCTGGAAGAAAACCAGATTGATGCCGTGTTGCCGACCATGGGCGGACAAACAGCGCTGAACCTGGCCAAAGAAGCAGAGGATTTGGGCGTTTGGGCAAAATACAATGTGCGACTAATTGGGGTAGACATCAAGGCCATCGACAAGGCAGAAGACCGCGAGAAGTTCCGCCAGTGGATGATTCAACTGGGGGTACCGGTGGCCACGGCTAAAACCGCGAACTCCTTCCTGGAAGGAAAAGAATTTGCCCAGCAAATCGGCTTCCCCCTTGTTATCCGGCCGTCCTTCACCCTGGGCGGCACCGGTGGTGGATTTGTGCATGATAAAGATGACCTGGATGAGGCGCTGAACCGCGGTCTCCAGGCCTCGCCGATACATGAAGTACTGGTGGAAAAAGCCGTGCTGGGCTGGAAAGAGTTCGAGCTTGAATTGCTGCGCGATGCAAATGACAACGTCGTGATTATTTGCACCGTTGAAAATTTCGACCCGATGGGCGTACATACCGGCGACTCTATCACCGTTGCACCGGCCATGACCCTCAGTGATACCGCTTTCCAGCTGATGCGTAATACCGCCATCATGATGATGCGCGACCTGGGCAATTTTGCCGGCGGTTGTAATGTGCAGTTTGCACTCAACCCGGACACAGAAGAAATCATCGCTATTGAAATCAATCCCCGCGTTAGCCGCTCATCAGCATTGGCTTCGAAAGCGACAGGCTACCCCATTGCGAAAATTGCGGCTAAACTCGCCATCGGTTACCAGCTGGACGAGCTGGAAAATCAAATCACCAAGAACACTTCTGCTTACTTCGAGCCGGCACTTGACTATGTTATTGTAAAAATGCCCCGCTGGAACTTTGATAAGTTCAAAGGCGCGAACGATACACTCGGACTGCAAATGAAGAGCGTGGGTGAAGTAATGGCGATTGGCCGCAGCTTTACCGAAGCGGTACAGAAGGCCTGCCAGAGCCTCGAGAACAATGCCGTTGGTCTTGGTTATTACGGCAAAAGCCAGATGCATGCAGAGGAACTGATCGAATACCTCAAAACACCGAAATGGGATCGCATCTTCCGTATCAAAGACGCACTGATGATGGGCGTTTCAGTAGGCACGATTTCCAAGGCCACCAATGGTATTGACCGCTGGTTCCTGAACCAAATCAAGCTGATCTGCGATATCGAAAAGGAGATCGCGAAATATAAACTGGAAACCATTCCGGTTGAACTACTGGAAAAAGCCAAACGCCATGGATTCGGCGATGAACAGATTTCGCGCATTATGAACGATGGGTCCGAAGAAGCCATCTACGAAAAAAGAAAAGCGGCCGGCATCACCCGCGTATTTAAAATGGTAGATACCTGCAGCGCGGAGTTTGAAGCAAAGACGCCTTATTTCTATTCTACTTTTGAATCGGCCTTCAATGAACCTGGCAGCCAGGCTGCGCATCTCGCGAATGAAAGCAAGGTGACCGACAAGAAAAAAATCATCGTCCTTGGTTCCGGCCCCAACCGCATTGGCCAGGGTATTGAGTTCGACTATTGCTGTGTGCACGGACTGCTGGCTATTAAAGAATGTGGCTACGAAGCCATCATGGTGAACTGTAACCCCGAAACCGTATCTACAGATTTCGATATGGCCGATAAACTGTACTTCGAACCGGTTTACTGGGAACATCTCTGGGAAATCATTGAACATGAAAAACCGGAGGGTGTGATCGTACAGCTGGGCGGCCAAACCGCTTTAAAACTTGCCGAGCGGCTTCATAAAAAAGGAATTAAGATCATCGGTACTTCATTCGATAGCATGGACATCGCCGAAGACCGCGGCCGCTTCAGCGATATGCTCAAAGCACTGGAGATTCCCTACCCTGCTTACGGCACTGCAGAAACGGTGGATGAAGCGATAGAAACAGCCAATCGCGTTGGTTACCCAGTGCTGGTTCGTCCGAGTTATGTGCTGGGCGGACAAAGAATGCGGATCGTTATCAACGACGAAGAAGTAGAAAAGGCGGTGGTGAGTCTGCTAAAACACCTGCCGGGTAATAAAATCCTGGTGGACCATTTCCTGGATCGATGCCAGGAAGCCGAGATCGACGGCATTTTCGACGGAGAGCAGTTTCATGTGATGGGCGTAATGGAGCACATCGAACCTGCCGGTATCCATAGCGGTGACAGCAATGCCGTATTGCCACAGTTTAACCTCACGCCGCTTGTTGTGCAAACGATGGAAGAGTATGCCGAAAAGATTGCCAGGGCATTGAAGATAAAAGGACTGATCAATATCCAGTTCGCCATCAAAGACGGAAAAGTATTCGTGATTGAAGCGAACCCGCGTGCTTCCCGTACTACACCGTTTATTGCTAAAGCCTACCAGATTCCTTACCTGAACGTCGCCACCAAGGTGATGATCGGCGGACATAAACTCAAAGACTTCAAGTTTGAGAAAAAACTGAAAGGCTTTGCCATTAAAGAACCCGTATTCAGCTTTAATAAATTCCCGGGCGTGAACAAAGAACTCGGACCAGAAATGAAGAGCACCGGTGAAGCGATTCGTTTCATCAAAGACCTGCGTGATCCCTACTTCCGGCAGTTGTACAAAGACCGGAGTATGTATCTTTCTAAGTAGTAAGTAATAAGTTTTAAGTTCTAAGTCTATTAGAACTAAAAAGCCGGCTGATTGCCGGCTTTTTAGTTGATCGTTCGTAAGTAAGCGTTATTGAGCTACGCGCACCGGATCCTTGGGTGCTTTGATCACCTTGTGTGGTCCGAGTTGTTTCATCAGCACCTCCACTGCCTTTTCCAATTGCGGGTCTTTTCCTGCAATCACTTCCTTCGGTGTCATTTCTACTTCAATATCCGGCTTTACGCCTTCGTTTTCCACGACCCACTTACCATCTTTGCTAAAAATTCCGAGGCGGGGTGCAGTCATCATACCGCCGTCCATCAGTTCCGGGTAATTATAAATACCAACCAGGATTCCGAGTGTTCTTTTTCCCACGAGGGTACCCAATTTTTTCTGCTGGAACATCCATGGCATCAGGTCGCCGCCGGAAGCAGCATATTCATTGGTGATCATCACTTTCGGGCCATCAATCACGCCCTGTGGCGTCTTCATGATATCGCCATCACGGTTTTTCCAGTAGTTGGTTACATTCCTGCTAAGTAAATCAATCACATAATCAGCGGCGGAACCACCGCCGTTGAAACGATCGTCTACGATTACGGCGTCTTTGTCCAACTGAGAAAAATAATAGCGGTTGAAAAAGGTATAGCCATCGTCGGCAGTATTGGGCATGTATACATAAGCTACGCGACCTCCGCTTAGTTCGTCTACCTTTTTGCGGTTGCCTTCCACCCAGTCCATCAGGCGAAGATTAGACTCGTTGGCGATCGGCTGTACCACCCATTCTGATGCACCGGCTTGTGAAGGCTGACTGTTTGTGCTAATCCTGATTTGTTTGCCTGCGGTATTCTGGAATAAACTGTAGAGGTTGGTATTCACATCGACGGGCGTACCGTTAACAGCAACGAGGTAGTCTCCTGCTTTCACCTGTATGCCCGGCTGCGCCAACGGTGCTTTGAAAGTAGGATTCCAGCTCAAACCGGAATAGATTTTCGCAAACTGGTACATTCCATTCTTTACTTCATAGTCGGCGCCCAGCAGCCCTGTGTTCACTATCACGGGGTCGGGATAATCTCCGGCCCCCACATAGTTGTGCCCAATGACCAATTCTGCCATCATCTCATGAAATAAATAGTTCAAATCATCGCGGTGACCTACAAATGGTAAAAACGGCTCGTACTTCGCCTTGATCGCTTTCCAGTCGGCCCCATGCATATTCTCTACATAAAAGAAATCACGCTCAATCCGCCATAGCTCATTGAACTCCTGTTTCCATTCTTTTTGCGGGTCGACCAATGTTTTGAGATCAGCGGTGTTCAGCTTGCCGGTACCGGGTGCAATCTTAGCGCCGGTTGCAGCAATGCCATATTGCGGACCTGATACGTACAAAATTTTCTTCCCGTCCGCACTGATGGCATAGTCATTGGTGTTATCCGCCACTGATTCCGCTTTTCTTTTCGTTATGTCGTAGGTCATCAGCGATGTTTCGCCGGATGTATTCGACACGTAATACAGTTTTCCTTCCACAGAACCATTGAGGTGGTAGTAGTTGCCAGCGGGAACGGGCAAAGCAATGATACGCTGTTCCAGGTTATCTGTTTCTATCATTGGCGCCGGTGCTGCTTTTTTCGATGCATCAGCACTCTTCGAAGTATCGCCTTTTAAGGCTTCTTCGTCACTTTCAGGCATCAGCGGAGAAGGCGTTTTTTTAGATAAGAGCAAGGCATAAATATTGTTTTTTGGTTCATTACCATACGAACTCATATCCAGCCAGCCGACCGATCGGCCGTAATCGGTGCTGGCGGTAAAGAAAAGGTATTTCCCATCTTTGCTGAAGGCCGGGCTTCCTGCTTCACTTCTGCCATCGGTCACCTGCATGGGTTTTGCAGCTGCAAGCTCATAGATAAACACAGCCCGCAGCATATTGGGCAGCTTTCGCTGATAGGTGATCCATTTGCTGTCTGCACTCCAGGAAGCATCAAAAAATGCGTCGGGACGGTCATAGCTGTCTTCATCTATCTTCACCACTTTCTTCGTATCAATATCTGCATAAAACAATTGCAGGTGCTTATTGCTGAATAATATTTTCTTACCATCGGGACTCCAAACAGGCGTGTAATAAAAATCTGCATCGTTGAGGTGAATAACCACCGGGGCCTGTATGGCCTTTTGATCGCGCAGCACCAGCTGGTATTCACCACTCTCATCGCTGAAGTAAGCAATGTATTTTCCATCGGGGCTCCATGCGGGACTGCGTTCATGTACACCCGGCGTATTGGTGAGGTTGCGGGCATCTCCCTTTTCCAGGGGAACAGTAATGATTTCGCCCCTTGCTTCAAAAACGGCCCGCACACCGGTGGGCGAAATATCAAAATTGCGGATGGCGTTGCCGGCTTTTTCAAAATGTGGACGGTTAAAAGGAATGTCTGCACTAACGGTAACGGGTACCTGCTTTGGAGCCGTACCCGTTACTGGCAGAATAAATATTCGTCCGGCCTGTTCATATACCAGCTCGCTGCCATTGCTGAAGAGGGAGCGTACGGCATAGTCGGTGTAATGCGTGAGCTGACTCACCTGTTTAGAGCCGCGGTCGTATTTATAAATATTGAAAACTTTACCATCGCGGTCCGAGAGAAAATACACCGAGCCCCCTGCCCACACGGGTTTTGTATTATTCGAACTGCCTGCAGGCACTTTTTCGATTTCCTTATTGGCCATATTAAACAGCCATACTTCCGGCATATTACCGCCGCGGTATAATTTAAATGGGCGGTACACGCCCGATTTCTCGGCAGGATCGGGGTTTTTGATATAGGCAAGCCAGCCTCCGTCGGTTGAAAAACTTCCCTGGTGTGCTTCGGGTAATGGCAGGTTTTCCTCCCGGCCAGTTAATGCATCTACCTGGAACAGGCGCTGGAAGCGGGTGGAGAAAGAGGCCCTTGAAGAAGCAAACAGGATCTTATCGCCGTTCCATCCGCGTACAATATCCTGGGAGGGATGAAAGGTGAGTCGTTTTGGTTGCCCGCCATTCACACTTATGACGTAAACGTCCACATTGCCGTCGTAGTTACCACTAAATGCCACCCATTTCCCGTCGGGCGAAATTTTCGGTTCAAACTCAACATCGGGATTCACGGTAAGGCGTACCGGGTGGCTGCCGTCTCTATCGGCTACCCAGATATCGCTTGCATAAGCGAATACAAGTTTGTCTTTGCTTGCAGAAGGAGATCGTAATAGCAGGGTTTCCTGTGCGGGAGCGATCAGCCAGCCAATGAAGGCGACTGGCAGCAGCAGTAATGATTTCATAATTGCAGACGTTTGAGCAATGAATTTACTGTATCGTCTGCTGTAAACGATCGGAAATACGTGAATGGTGGAGGCGGGAAGTTGAAATTGCCCGTCCGCTCTGCTTAATCGTCATCATCCATAACTGCAACAGGCTGAACGAAAGCAGCCCGACGGGGAGCGGGGAAGGGTGTTTCCGCACCTTTTAATCCGTGCCACAACACAATATTGAACTCAAGATCAGGGACAGCATCTTCTTTGGCCAAATTGAATTTTTCTGAGCGCATCTGCCATTCATTAAGGGCTGTATTCTTATCTCCCAGGTTAATATTGGAAGGAACGGAAGCGAACGGGGTGCTATTGGCCGTTGCAGCAAAGCAATTCCACATGGGGACTGCAGCTGCATCATATTGGCTCATCGGCGGAATGCCCAGTATCAGTTCAATGGTGCGCAACATGGAAGAGGTAGAATACATGCTGTGATCCACAAAGCCGCGCTTCACCAATCCGCCGGCCACATAAGCGGTACTCCGGTGTGCATCGATGTGATCGGCACCATTCTGTGCATCGTCTTCCAGCACAAACACCACGCTCTCATTCCAGATAGAACTCTTGCTCAGGTATTCCACGAACATACCCACCGCCAGGTCATTATCGGCCACATGCGCATAGGGCGTAGGCTTGCCTTTGCGTAACCCTTCCGTGTGATCGTTGCCCAACCGCACCGAATTAAAACGCGGTACAGCACCCGCTGCCAGCAATGAATCGAATTCTTTTTTCCATTGTCCCACCCGCGTCGTATCCCGCACGTTCATGTCCCAGCCCGTATAATACGGACAAACATGGTCTTTCAATACGGCAATATTTGGCCGGGCATTGTCGGCAAACTCGCCATAAGTACGGAAGCTAACGCCTGCCCGCTTGCAATGATCCCATATAAACCCTTTTTTATTGTTAGCAATGGCCCGGTTGCCTTCTCCATCGTACAGGCCGCCTCTCCCACCATAACTCGTTGGCCAGGTTTTTTCGAGGTAGTCGTTTGCATATGCGGCCGTTGACCAGGTATGTCCGTCCATACTTACCTCCGCATCTACATAAAAATTATCCAGCAACACAAATTCCTTTGCGAGTTTGTGCAGGTTGGGTGTAACATGTTCGCCGAAAAGCACCAATGAAGTATCCCCGTTACCTTCCTTGATATCGCCCAGTATCTGATCATAAGTGCGGTTTTCTTTGATGATGTAAAACACGTATTTAATCGGCGAAGGATCGCCCACTTTTGAGGGAATCGGGTTGCCCGGCTTTCCGGTTGTTTGCATCTCTTTCTTCTTCGTGTACGGTGTGTTTGCGTATACCTGTTTCGTATAAGCGCTGATCCGGGCAGGGTTGGGTTCATCAATAATACTCATCCTTCCTTTGAACAGGCCACCGATGTATTGTACACTCATGGGCTTGCTACGGTCGCCGCCCTGGTACACCACTTCTTCCCGCGAACGCATGGGACTGGGACCGTACGGATTCGGCAGTGAATTGAAACCCTTGCCATTGCTCACAAAAATCTTTTTGCCAATTACTTTTACGTTGGTGGGATACCAGCCAGTGGGAATAAAACCTTTGCTTTTGCCAGCACCCGGTTTGCTTACATCAAACACCGCGAGACAGTTGTTATCGGCATTCGCTACGTAGAGCGTTTTTTCATCACTGCTGAGTGCAAGGCCGTTGGGGGTAGATCCATTGGGCGCATCGGGGTAGAGGGCGGTATTGAAGGTCTCCATTACCTGGCGGGTTTTCAGGTTCACCACCGACACACTGTTATCATTGGCATTGGCGACAAAAAGCCATTTCCCGTTTTTGCTAATGCACATTTCGTTGGGATTGTCGCCCACGGCTATTTCCGCTGCAAATACATTGCTGGCCGTATTGTACACTTTTACCCTATCGCATCCCCAGCAACTGATATAGAGTTCTTTTCTATCGGGAGATAACAGACAGCTGTATGCTTCGCCACCGATGGTGACTTGTTGAAGCATCTTCTTTGTGTTGAGATCGAACACGTACAAACTATTGTTTTCCTTGGTTACCACGTACAGTCTGCCAGCAGCGCCATCAACCGCAATACCCGAGGGAGAAATCTTTTCGGGCCATTTTTTCCCAAGGACAAAACTGTCTTGCTTTATAAGATGGTTATTTTCTACACCGTACTGCAGCACCTGGTTATCGTTTCCGGCAGATGCATAGAGTTTTTTTCCGTCGCTGCTAAAGCAGAGGCCGTACCAGCTTTTCGGAATAACCAGACTGTCGAGCAACTTTTCTCCCATGGGGTCGATCAACTGGATGCTTTGCACACTCTGGCCGTTGTTGGTGACTGCCATCAGTTTCTTATTTGGCGAAAGCGCGATATTGAGCGGAAGGTCGCCCAGGGGCAGACTTCTTCCGGCTGGCGAAAGTGACCATCCATTGGGCAACTGAACGTGATCCTGTGCGCAGAGACCAAAAGCAAGCAGTAAGCAGCTAACTACAAATACGGGTTTCATACAAAAAGAATTGGAATAAAGTTAAAGACAATCGGGCATTGCTGATATTAAGAGTAGCTGGTATTTGGTATCTGGTAACGCAGCTGGTATGGTAACTAAGATTTAACGTCATCCTTTAATTAGACTGCTGCAGACTTGTTTTAACTGGGAAAACACCCCATAACTGCGCCTTTTTTCCCCGGCGATGACGGTGATTTCCTACTTCATTTCAGTGCGGAAGTAGCCTAGTTTTCGCTGTGCAAACTCACGTCGTCTATATTTGGAAACAGGCACCCCTGCTGCGATTGCTGCCTGGATTTATTGCTGGCATTTTGTTGTATTGGACGGCACACACAGGTATCACTACAGCCGTACGCATCGCCGGCATCGGGTTTACTGCCTGCCTTTTGTATATATGGCTGCCAGCCCAAAGGAAATACTTCTTCCGCTGGCTGATGGGTATCGGCGTATATGCATTGCTGGTAGCCAGTGGCATCATCGTAGCGTTCAACCGCGATAACCTCAACTATAAGGATCATTACATGCGTTTTCAGGAACAACATGCCCTGCTTGTTGTTGTTATCGCAGACTATCCTGTTGAGCGGCCGCAGTCGTACAAAGCATTGGTGCAGGTCAAACAAATTACCATTGGAAACCGAAGCATAGAAACAGCAGGTAAATTCCTGTTATACCTGCGCAAAGACAGTCTGTCTGCCAGGATCAGCTACGGTGACAAGCTCCTGTTGCATGCCAACTTGCAGGCAATCGCCGGTAGCAGCAACCCTGGTGGGTTCGACTACCAGCGCTATTGCCGCTTCAATGGAATCATACACCAATGTTTTGCAGGTCCCGGCAACTGGCATCTGTTGCCGGGAAAAGAACGTTCCGGCCTGCAAATGGTACTGCACACGATTCAGGAAACAGTTCTATCGGTCTTGCGCAGGCATATCCGGGGCGATCCGGAACAGGGATTGGCAGAAGCATTGCTATTGGGGTACAAAGACGATTTGGACAAAGACCTGTTGCAGCTATATGCCAATACCGGTATCGTGCATATCATCGCTATTTCGGGCATGCACCTGGGATTGATCTACTGGATCCTGTACCAGTTGGTGCGGCCGTTGCGGCGCACAAAAAAATTATCGTGGCTAGCACCGTTGTGCATACTTGCGGGCCTCTGGCTATTTGCACTGCTCACGGGCGCAGGACCTTCCATACTCCGATCGGCCATTATGTTCAGCTGTATAGTGATCGGTCGGAGTTTATCGCGGCGATCGGTCATCTATAATTCACTGGCCGCCGCAGCTTTTCTCCTGCTTTGCTGGCAACCCGCCTGGTTATGGGATGCCGGTTTTCAACTTTCCTTTACGGCAGTGCTGAGTATCCTTGTTTTTGCCAAACCAGTCTACAGCTGCTGGTATATAAAAAATAAATGGGCAGACTACATATGGAAAATGCTGTCTGTAACCCTGGCTGCACAAGTACTCACTACGCCCGTGAGTATTTACCACTTTCACCAGTTCCCGGTTTATTTTCTACTTGCCAACCTCCTGGCGATACCATTGTCGACCCTCGTGATCTTCCTCGAAATTTTGCTGTGCCTGCTGTCGCCACTCCCAGGCCTGGCAGCAGCTGCAGGGTTTATTACGGAATGGCTGATTCAACGGATGAACAAGGTTGCAGAAGCTGTTGCGCGCCTTCCGTTCGCTGTTTGGGACGGACTGCAAATCAGTTTCATGCAAACCATCCTCCTGTATGGTTTTATCGCCGCCATCGCCGGCTGGTTGCTGGCCCGCATCCGGCAAGCGGTATGGGTGGCCATGCTCTTTGTCCTGCTGTTTGTTCTCCTTCGTGATTACTCTTTTTCCGAGAGCAGGAGTAACCGCCTGCTGATAGTTTACAATATGCCCGGGCAAACCGGAATTGATTTTATCATCGGAAGAAAATGTGTAGCCATTGGGGATCGGTTGCACGCGGTGGCGCAGCGCAGCAGGATATTTTTTCGTGTGAAGGTCACCGATAGTTTACCTGCCTTTTCGCGCAACGGATCCTGCTTTCAGTTTTATGGACGACGGTTGATAGTGCTGGATTCTTTGAGCGGCCTTCCCGCGCTGCCTGCAGCTGTTGAAACCGATTTGATTATTCTTACACACAATACAAAGCATAGTTTGTATGAACTATCCGCTGCATTCCGGTGCAGGCATTTTGTAGCGGATGGTTCTAACCAGCGGAGCCGGGTAAAAAAATGGGAAAAACAAGCGCTCGGGGCCGGACTGGATTGTTATTATGTGGGGGATAAAGGTGCTTTTGTGAAGAATTTCAATTAAGCTAGCTTTGCGGCTCCAAAATCGCTCCACTGTTCATGAACAAGAAAATTCAAGCTGCACTGATTTCCGTTTTTTACAAAGACGGCCTCGAACCCGTGGTAAAAGCCCTCCATCAATTGGGTATTACCATTTACAGTACCGGGGGCACGCAAACCTTTATCGAAAAATCAGGCATCCCTGTGGTGCCGGTGGAACAGTTAACGACTTATCCGTCCATTCTCGGCGGAAGAGTGAAAACCCTGCACCCGTCTGTATTCGGCGGCATCCTGGGCAGAAGGGATGATGCCACACATGTGCAGGAGATGGAACAGTACAAGATACCGGAGCTGGACCTGGTAATGGTGGATCTGTACCCCTTTGAAGAAACATTGGCGGCCACACAGTCGGCCGACTTTAAAGGCAGTGCCGAAGAAGCTGAAAAGCAAATCATCGAAAAAATTGATATTGGCGGTCCCTCCATGATCCGCGCGGCCGCCAAAAACTTTAAGGATGTACTGGTGGTTGCCGCGAAAAAAGAATACGCGCCGCTGGCCCGGTTGCTGCTGGAACAAAATGGAACCAGCACGCTCGAGCAAAGAAAAGCATACGCGGCCAAAGCATTTGAGATCGTTGGCCATTACGACGTAGCCATTGCCCGTTATTTCAACCCGGGCGGAGCGGAGTATTTCTTACAATCTTTCCAGCATCCCAAAGCCATGCGCTATGGCGAGAATCCGCACCAGGCGGGTGTTTTCTATGGAGACACTTCGAACCTTTTCGACCAGCTAAACGGTAAAGAACTTTCTTATAATAATCTGGTAGATGCTGACGCAGCCATCCAGCTGATAAGTGAGTTCAATGCACCGGCTGCAGACGGACAAGGAACTGTTTTTGCGATTATCAAACACACCAATGTTTGTGGCGTGTCCGAACGCAACAGCGTAAAAGAGGCCTGGGATGCAGCCCTCGCCGGTGATAATGAAAGTGCTTTCGGCGGCGTATTGGTATGCAATGGCAGGATCGACAAGGCTACTGCGGAGGCCATCAATGAGATTTTTTTCGAAGTACTGGTAGCACCGGCCTTTGATGAGGATGCACTCGCAGTACTCAGGTCAAAGAAAAACCGCATCCTGCTGCAGCTGAAAAATCTTCCCGCTGCAAAACAGCAGTTTAAATCGGTATTGAATGGTGTGCTGATCCAACAAACCGATGAAGGAAATTATGCAGAATGGAAAGAGACGGGCGGCCGGAATACGACCGATGCAGAACATGCCGACCTGGTTTTTGCCAATATCGTTTGCAAACATCTGAAGAGTAATGCCATCGCACTGGTAAAAAATAAGCAGCTGGTAGGTAAAGGCTGTGGTCAAACCAGTCGGATTGATGCCCTTCGCCATGCCGTTGAGAAAGCCGGGCAATTTAAATTCGACTTAAAAGGCGCCGTGATGGCCAGCGATGCCTTCTTCCCCTTCAACGATTGCGTACAACTGGGACATGAAGCAGGTATTACCGCATTCATTCAGCCCGGTGGTTCCATCCGCGACAATGATTCGATTGAATATTGCAAACAGAATAACCTGGCGATGGTGATTACGGGGTTGAGACATTTTAAACACTAAGCTGACGATTTAAGATTTAGGAAGTTTTGATGTAAGATTTCTCTGAGTGCATCTTGCGTTTTAACCGCGAAGAACTACTATGCGCAGCGGCAAAGCTGCTGACTGCTGCGCCAGCGACTCATTGGTTGAGCGCATGCTATATCTTAAATCGACATATCTTATATCTTACATTCCTGTGTCCGATTTCCTCTCCACCATACTAACCTCCAAATACAACCCTGCCAACCTGCGGCAGCGGAGTACGCGCACAAAAGCCTATATCGCCCTGGCGATGGTGTGTTTTCTCTGGGGCACCACCTGGCTTGCCAGCAAACAGGGCGTACGATTTATGCCGGCCTTTCAGCTGGCAGGCATCCGGCAATTCACCGGCGGACTCATCTACGTTATTTTTTTCATTGCTACGGGGAAAGCCAGCTGGCCCGGGCTGAAAGAATGGAAAACCATTTTTATTCTCGCGCTGTTCAATTTCATTCTCAGCAACGGGCTGGCCACATTTGGTTTGAAATATATCAGTGGCGGACTGGCAGCCATCATCAATGCCATTGTTCCCTTGTGGATGGTCATCATCGGATTTTTTTCGAAAGGACCATCACTCTCACCAAAGGCGATCATGGGATTTGCCATTGGCTTTGCCGGCATCTGTTTTGTTTTCTACGAACACCTGCACGATTTCCTCAATCCGGCATTCGCCTTTGGCATCCTGATTTCACTCGCGGCAACCTATACCTGGGCGATGGGCAGCATCTACACCAAAAAACATACAAAATCCTTCAACCCCTATTTTGGGATTGGTTTGCAGATGCTGATATCGGGTATCGTGTTGTACAGTGTCGCCAAAATAAGCGGCAATGCGGTGTCTTTACAGCGGATTCCCTGGCAGGCATGGACCGCTATAGGCTACCTCGTTTTGTTCGGATCTGTTATCTCCTTTCTTGCTTATATCTATTCCCTGCAGCACCTGCCTACTGAGCAGGCTTCGCTATATGCCTATATCAATCCCATTGTGGCGGTACTATTGGGCGCTGCCCTATTTCATGAACGCCTTTCGGGGTTTATTATCGGGGGTGGATTGATTACGCTCTATGGCGTTTACCTGGTGAACAGCGCTTTTCGAAAGCAAAGTTGATTGCCATCTGTCTCACATTACTGAATTCTGTCATACCCAGGCATTACCCTACTCATAAATAAGCGGCTGGCCGGGCTATAATTTGCTCCTCTAAAACAGGGTGTCATGGCCTACTTCATCCCGATCGTTTTATTGTTGCACGGGTTGATCCATGCTATCGGTTGGCTTAGACCAAATAACCATTCAGCCGGCGTCGTGGGACGGTTTCCCTGGATGGCCGCCTGTATTCTTTTTATTGCTGCTGCAGTGATTGCATGGACGGGGAGAAATTGGTGGTTTGGTTTGGCCGCGCCGGCTGTTGTCCTTTCGCAGGTGCTCATCTTTATCGAATGGAAAACGGCAAAAGCAGGAACCTTGGTAAACCTTTTCATTTTGCTGGCGATAGCGACGGCCGTTGGTAATGACCGCTTCGAAGCGGGTTTTCGGAAAGACGTGTCGCGGTCGCTGGATCGCGGGGTCTCTTCTGCACGAATGATCGATCCAAAAGATTTGAACGCTTTGCCCGCTATTGTGCGGCGCTACATTTTATACACCGGGGCAGCCGGTAAACCCGTTCCGCAGAATATGCAGGTGGTATTATCGGGTGAGATGCGTTCAAAACAAAAAGACTGGTTTCCTTTTACTTCTGTGCAATTCAACGGCTTTGAAAATCCAACCCGCTTTTTCTTCATGAAAGGGAAAATGGGCGGACTGGTAGTGCCGGGTTATCATCACTATATACGCGGCGAGGCTGTCATGGACATCCGGTTGTTTGGTATTATCCCGGTAATGCAGGCATCGGGTACTGTAATGAACACGACCGAAACAGTTACGCTCTTTAATGAATGGTGCCTGATGGCGCCTGGTCGTTTAACCGACAAAAGAATACATTGGTATCCAGGAAAAGATTCGCTGCAGGCGGATGCGGTATTCACCAACGACAATATCAGCATTCGTGCTACGCTTTTGTTTAACAAGGATGCACAGCTCATCAATTTTATATCGAATGACCGTACGGAAATAAACACCCGGCAGCAACTGCCATTTTCTACGCCTTGCGGCAAATACAAAAATTTCAATGGCTGTTTGTTGCCTTCGGAAGCCCTGGCGGTTTGGCAATATCCCGAAGGTTCGTTTGCCTATGGCAGGTTCAGGATTGTATCAGTGGACTATGATGTACATCCCTGAGTATTGTACACGCGATTAATTTTAGCCGGTATCTGTAGCAGCTTTGTATTTTTGAAGCAGTGAAATACTATATCAAAGAAGGTTCACTGCTTGCGCGGCTGGCTGCCTGGAAATTAGGACAGGATAAAATGGCGATGGTCATGGGCCGCACTATTTTATTGCACGATACCAGTGCACAGGAGTTTATCAACAACCGCAAATGGATACGCCATGAACTCGCACATATCCGGCAATTTGAAAAGCATGGCTTCCTGCCCTTTCTCTGCAAATACCTGGTTGAAAGTATACGACATGGCTACCACAACAACAAGTATGAGCAAGAAGCACGGCTGGCAGAAGAAGACGAAAGTCTGGACCAGTTTCTTCCCCCTTTCAGGGTTTCATAAAAGCCATTCAATGCTTCCAAAAGGAAAATATTCTTCTATGCTGGTCTGAAGCTGGAGATCTCCCTCTGCATTCACCCCGTTTACGATCGCTTCAAAAACGCGGCTTCCGGTCCGGAACCTTGCTTTCTGGTTGCGCAATAATAACCGTTCATTGTAATGAGCCAACACATCCTCTTTTTCCAGCAATTGGTCATACCTGCGCTGAATGGCATTAAACAAGTCGTGCACCAGGTCCAGCACCGGCCATTCACGTCCCGTTATTTGCCGGAGCGATACCGGACGCCCAACAGTTTCGTCGAACTGCACCTGGTTAATATTGATCCCGATGCCCACGATGGCCCATTTCCATACTGCCTCCGCAGACTGATTATTGGCTCCTGTCTCAGGACCATCGATTTCCGACTTGTAACTACCGACTGAAGACGGTGGACTGTCGACTCCCGACTCCGGACTACCAACTATTGACTCGATCAATACCCCCCCTGCCTTTCTGTCACGCCAATAAATATCATTGGGCCATTTTATGGATGTTTCGCTGCCAGCCAGTTTGGAAAAAAAATCGTGACAAGCCAGTGCAATGGCCATGCTAAAAGGAAATTGCTGCGATAGGCCGGGGCTTGGCGGACGGAGTATAAGCGTGAGAATGATGTTACTGCCGGGCTCAGTCATCCATGAGCGGCCCCGCTGCCCCTTGCCCTGCCATTGGGCTTTCGCAAAAAACGCGTCACCGTGCCCGGCCCGTCCCTGGCGGAGCTGTGCCATGGCATAGTTGTTGGTGCTGTCTACTGATTCTAAAATAGTTAGCGTTTCGCCAATCGAAATCATGGTATGCCGTATGAGTAAACATTTGTACTTTTGGCAACAACGAAAGTACTGATTCCGGGACGCTGTAACCGGCAATAAAAAGCTTCACCCAGCGATTATAGATTCATCACCTAAATGTTTTGATTATTTGGAACAATTGAGCATGTTAGCCAAACGCAAATCAGGCGCCGCATACAAAATAACCCGGAACGCAAAAATTTTCAGAACCATCATCCACGCAATCCAGCAAAAAAAGGGGGAAAACATTGTTTCGCTCGATCTCCGCAAGATTCCGGAAGCGGTGACGGATTTCTTTATCATCTGCCAGGCTTCCAGTACCACACAGGTGAAAGCGATTGCCGATTATGTACAGGCGATGGTAAAAGACGAATGCCAGGAAACACCTTTCCGGCATGAGGGTCAGCAGGCAGCTCATTGGATCCTTGTTGATTACGTAAACGTTGTGGTACATGTGATGCAGGAAGAAACCCGCAAATTCTATAAGCTGGAAGAAATGTGGAGCGATGCCGGCATGATGGAGCACTAATCATCCAATCTGTTAAGAATCGCTTTTGAAACCCCTATTTCGAACAATCATGCTGCAAAAGCATTTATTTAGTACGCTACATTAAACACATATGTCACAGGAAGACTTGAAACCGAACGAAAAAGGAAACAGGCTGCGCCCCCAGGGCAATATGGATGACCCGAAGCGCAACCCCCGCTTCAATATATACTGGATCTGGGCCGCCATTATCATTGTGCTGATTGGCTTCCAGTTGTTCAACGGTAAATTTTCTGCCGGCGCTGTTGAAAGCACCCCGCAGGAATTTTATGTAATGCTGCAGAATGGAGATATTGAATCCATCGATGTGGTAAGCAACAAAGAGCTGGCCAGGGTGAAGGTGAAAAAAGAAAGCCTCGGCAAAGAATACATCAAAACTAAACTTGCGAAGCGACCTGATCTCACCAACCCGGACAACACCGCTCCGCAGTTCCAGTTTGCAATCGATTCTAAAAGTTTCGAAGACAATCTTCGCGCCTTCTACGATAAAAACCCGGGCCTTGCCCGCGTGTATCCTAACTACTCGAGAGAGGGCGACTGGATTGGCCCGCTGATGAATATCATCTTACCCATTCTTGCATTTGTATTGATTTGGATTCTGCTGATGCGCAAAATGGGCAGCGGTGGCGGTGGCGCCGGCGGTCCAGGCGGTATCTTCAATATCGGCAAATCAAAAGCTACGCTTTTCGATAAAGGCACGCGCGTAAACATTACGTTCAACGACGTAGCCGGGCTCGATGAAGCCAAAGTGGAAGTCATGGAGATCGTTGACTTCCTCAAAAACCCGAAAAAATATACATCGCTCGGTGGTAAGATACCCAAGGGTGCATTGCTCGTGGGTCCTCCGGGAACCGGAAAAACCCTGCTGGCAAAAGCTATGGCTGGTGAAGCACAGGTTCCGTTTTTCTCGATGAGCGGTTCCGATTTTGTGGAGCTCTTCGTAGGTGTAGGCGCCAGCCGTGTGCGCG
The DNA here is from genome assembly GCA_028876035.1 of Bacteroidota bacterium. Classification (GTDB taxonomy): domain Bacteria; phylum Bacteroidota; class Bacteroidia; order Chitinophagales; family Chitinophagaceae; genus JACMLD01. The sequence goes on along the minus strand of JAGWTK010000008.1, from coordinate 7,506 downwards.
ACCTCTTCAAACAAGCGCGTGAGAAAGCACCTTGTATCATATTTATCGATGAGATCGATGCAATCGGTCGTGCCAGGGGTAAGAACGCGGTGATGAGCAACGACGAAAGGGAGAGCACGCTGAACCAGCTGCTCGTTGAAATGGATGGATTTAGCGGCGAAAGCGGTATTATCGTGCTGGCAGCTACCAACCGTCCCGATGTACTCGACAGCGCCTTATTGCGCCCGGGTCGTTTTGACCGCCAGATTGAAATTGACAAACCTGATCTCAAAGGCAGGGAAGCGATTTTCAAAGTGCACCTGAAGCCCATTAAAGTATCGCAATCACTCGACATCCATAAACTTGCAGAACAAACACCCGGTTTTGCCGGTGCCGATATTGCCAACGTATGCAATGAAGCTGCACTCATTGCAGCGCGTAAAGGCAAGGACGCGGTAGACATGTCCGATTTCCAGGATGCCATTGACCGCGTCATTGGTGGCCTGGAAAAGAAGAATAAGATCATCTCTCCCGAAGAGAAAAAGATCATTGCCTACCACGAAGCAGGTCATGCGATTTGCGGCTGGTTCCTGGAGCATGCTTATCCCTTGCTGAAAGTGACCATTGTACCACGCGGAACAGCTGCGCTGGGTTACGCACAGTACACACCCAAAGAACAATACCTGTACAATACCGATCAGCTGCTCGATCAAATTTGCATGACACTCGGTGGACGCGCCAGCGAAGACATTTTCTTCAATAAGATTTCTACCGGTGCACAAAACGACCTGCAGCAGATTACACGTACCGCCTATGCGATGGTAACGGTTTACGGCATGAACGAGAAAGTAGGAAATGTGAGCTTCTACGATCCCCAGCAGGAAAACGCTTTCACCAAACCTTACTCAGAAGAGACTTCCAAGATCATTGACCAGGAAGTACGACAGCTGATCGATGGTGCTTTTGAACGCACAAAGCAGTTGCTGACAGAAAAGAAGGAGGAAGTGATTAAACTCGCGGAAGCATTGCTGGAAAAAGAAGTGCTGTTCCAGAGCGATGTAGAAGCACTGATTGGTAAACGCCCCTACGAAGAAAAGAAATTACTTGACGTAGATGGTAATGAACCGCATGCCAGCGATGGCACCATCAGTGAAGGCGTTCCTCCTTACGACAGTGGTATTACCAACAAAGCACACAACTAAGTTTGATGGCATGAGCATATCTCCTTCCAAAGAAGCTATTCTCAAAAAAATACGGAAGGCGTTGACTGAGTCAACGCCTCTTCCTTTTGTACAAAGCGAAGGTGCGCAATCATTTTTCCAGCCCTCACAAAAAGAACTGGAAGTTCAGTTTGCCGAATCATTCACCCAGCTACAGGGGAAATTTGCCTTTTGCCTGAACAGTGCAGAGCTGGCCCAGCAACTGGAGCAACTCTTCACGACCAGGAACTGGAATAATATTTTTTGCAGCGAACCAAGCCTGCGCGAAATGCTCGCAAAAGCGGGTGTTTCCATCGCCTACACAAACGACCTGGCCAACTGCGATGCCTCTATTACCGGGTGCGCACAGCTCGTAGCAAGAACCGGCAGTATTGTACTCAGCAGCGCTGCTCAAAGCGGCCGCACCGCCAGTGTGTATGCACCCATTCATATTTGTATCGCTTTTACCCATCAATTGGTATACGATCTCAGGGATGCATTGCAGCATTTGCGGGCGAACCCGATGCCTTCTTTTGTAAGCTTTGCCTCCGGACCCAGCCGCACAGCTGATATCGAGAAAACACTGGTGACAGGGGTCCATGGTCCAAAAGAAGTCTATTGCTTCCTGGTAGATCAGCCTTAGCAGCATTACACTTATCTTTACGGTATATGGAAGCACACGTACAACAATTGTTTGTGTATGGTTCCCTTCGCAGCGGTTTTAACCATCCTGCCTATGCCTATATCAGTAATCACTTTGAACTATTGGGTCCGGCAAAGGTGAAAGGTCATTTGTATGACCTGGGTGAATACCCCGCAGCCTTGCCTGCCGAAGACGACAAGTATATCATCGGCGAATTGTACCAGCTCAAAGAAGAACAGGAGTTCTCCTGGGCTATCGGGCAGATAGACGATTATGAAGGCGTTTACCCCGAACCGGGAGAGCCGGCACTTTACCGGCGCGACCTGGCGACTATTTACCACGCCGGTGGTGATACCCGCGCCTGGATCTATTGGTACAACCTGCCCATCACCGGCAAGCCTTTGATTGCGTCGGGCGATGTGTTGGAATACCTTCAGCAAAAGAAATAACCCATGCAGTTGCCGGCCGGTAAAAAAATATATTTTCTTTCCGATTTCCACCTCGGCGCACCCAACCACAGCAGCAGCCTGGAACGCGAAAAACGCGTGGTTCGCTTTTTGGAGCAGGCCAGTAAAGATGCTGCGGTTATATTTATTGTGGGCGACCTCTTCGATTTCTGGTATGAATACCGCACCGTGGTGCCGCGGGGATACACACGTATTCTAGGCAAGCTGGCTGAACTAACCGACAACGGTATCATCCTCCATTTTTTTGTAGGCAACCACGATATGTGGATGAAAGATTACTTTCAGAAAGAACTGAACATCCCGGTATACTTCGAACCAAAAACTTTTGAGTACAGCGGTAAACGTTTTTATATCGGGCATGGCGATGGATTGGGACCAGGCGATCATGGCTATAAATTTTTGAAGAAAATATTTCGCAACCCGGTTTGCCAATGGCTGTTTGGCATCTTGCCACCGGCGATTGGCGTAGGACTCGCAAACTATTTCAGCCGCAGCAGCCGCGCAGCTACCGGGCAGGCAGATGCGCAATTCCTGGGCGAAGAAAATGAATGGCTGCTGGTGTATTGCCGGGAAATCCTGCAACAACAACATTTTGATTATTTCATTTTTGGCCACCGACACCTGCCCATCGATTTTACCCTGCGGGAAGACAGCCGGTATATCAACCTGGGCGATTGGATCGTTTATAATTCATACGCTGTGTTCGACGGACAGCAGTTATCGCTCGAATACTATACATCTTGAAAAACGTAGTGCTATCATACCTGTTGCTCTGTTGTTGGCCCGCCCTTCATGCGCAGACCGACCCCGGCCTGCAACCGGATGCCGTAATCAAGGGCAGCTATACAGATTTTACCGTCGACAACCTCGGCAATATCTTTCTGCTGGATAGCACCAATCAATTGAAAAAGCTGAGTCCGGCCGGCGACTCCATTGCTGTTTACAATGATATCCGGCGCTTCGGAAAATTGTATTCCATTGATGCTGGCAACCCCCTGAAGATTTTGTTGTTTTACCGCGACTTCGGCACCATCGTTATCCTCGACCGCCTGCTGAATGTGCGGGCAAGCATTGACCTCCGCAAGCTGAATCTTTACCAGGTGAAAGCCATCGGGCAATCATTCGACAACGCAGTATGGGTATACGATGAAAATGAAGCAAGGCTGAAACGGATTGGCGATGAAGGCAACCTCATTGATCAAACCGGCGATCTCCGGTTACAACTGGATGATGCACCGTCTCCTGGCGTCATCGAAGACCACGACCGGCTGGTATACCTCTACGACAGCAGTAAGGGCGTGTTTGTTTTCGACTATTTCGGTGCACTTAAAAGTAAGCTCCTGTTCCAGGGCTGGCAGGACTTTCAACTGGCAGGCAAATTTTTGCTGGGAAGAAAAGCCGGGATGCTGGAGCGATATCAATTGGGCAGTTTAAGTCCTGAAGAAAAAACAATTCCGATGCTGCGTGACGCCCGAAAAGTGCGCATCGCCGGCAACCGCCTGTTCTGTTTGCGTACCGGCGGATTGTGGATCTATCGTTTCTGAGCACAGTACATTTGCATATTTGATGTAGACTATGGGCAAACTCCTCGACAAAGTAATTCTCGATAATACCGTTTTCAGCTATCTCCTCAGCACGGGCAGTATCCTGCTCGCGATTTTGTTCAAGAAGTACCTTTCGCAATACATTGCGGGACTGCTTTTCCGGCTTGCTAAGCGAACCAGCTGGCAAATAGACAAGAAAGCATTCATCGATTTGCTGCTTGCACCACTGCAGGGTTTTTTGCTGGTATTGATAGCGTTCATCGCCCTGGATAAACTGCATTTTCCCAGGCTCTTTTTATTTGATATCCACCATATCACCACCCGCCAAATCGTAGACAGCATCGGGAATGGCCTGCTGATTATCACTTTTATCTGGTTACTCCTTCGCGTGATTGATTTTATTGCACTCATTCTTGACAAACGCACGAACGAGCATGGGAATCTCCGCGAAAACCAACTGATCGTTTTCTTCCGCGATTTCTTTAAAGTAATCATCGGCATCATCGGTTTGCTGCTGATCATTCAGTTTTCGTTCAACAAAGACATCGGTCCGCTCCTGGCCGGCTTTGGCATCATTGGTGCCGCGCTGGCCCTCGCAGCAAAAGAGAGCCTGGAAAACCTCATCGCGTCGTTTATCATTTTTTTCGACAAACCATTCACCGTTGGTGATATTGTGAAAGTGCAGCAGTTTACCGGAACTGTAGAAAAAATCGGCCTGCGCAGCACCCGGGTACGAACAGATTATAAAACCTATGTAACGGTGCCGAACAAGCAAATGGTCGACAGTATTATGGACAATCTCACCCTGCGCACCCAACGCAGGGCGGATCTGCGACTGGAGCTGAGCCTTACTACCAGCAAAGAACAATTGCAAAAGCTGCTGGATGAAATCAGGGAGCTATGCAATGATCCGCTTATCCTCAGCAAGGCGATCCTGTTCAACGATATTATCACCAATGCTTTTGTTATTACCGTTGAATATTACACCGGTGCCATTGCAGCAGGCCAGTTCAACGAAGTGAAGCAAAAAATCAATTTCGGCATCCTCTCTTCCCTAAACCAACTTGGTATCGAACTCGCCGGAATGAACACCGAAATACGACTCTCGGGCGACGCACAACCGAAATAGTTGTTTTCCAATTCTGGGAAAATTGTTTGCAGACTGGGAAAAAAACATGGCGGCCCCAGGGGTCTTTAATTGATTATAAGGCCCTTGCGGGATGGCATACTTATTATGGCCTAAGGGTAAATCCGTTTACCCATGATACACGCAAAGAAATTAGCCTGGCTCGTCCTCTTCCTGGTACCCGCTCTGGGCTTTTCGCAGACAGTGGTTAATGTGTATGCCCGTGTAACTGCAATTAGTGGCAAAACGGTTACGATCACAGCAGCAACCGGTAGCTTTCCCACGGGTGACGCTATCATTATGCAAATGCAGGACAGTGTGATTGGTACCAATACCGGTAATAACAGCAGCTTTGGCAATATCGCGAACATACAATCGGCCGGATTAGCAGAAGTTGTTTCTGTATCATCTATCAGCGGAAGCACCATTACGCTCTCGAAAACACCGACCAACATTTACCACTTTACGAATAATAGCCGCGTGCAAATTATTTCTTACCCAACCTTGGGCGGCGGTGGTAATTATACCATCAGCAGTCCGATCGTAGGTGCTGCCTGGAATGGAAATACGGGTGGTGTAGTAGCATTCAAGGTAAACGGTACGCTTACCATCAATAGTGATATCAGCGTGGACGGGCAGGGTTTTCGGGGTGGTGCTGCTGGTAACAATGCGCCCGGAGATTATGCCTGCGATGCCAGCACCTATTTTGACAATGCCGGTGGTGTTAACACAAGTTACTACGGTTATAAAGGCGAAGGAATTTACAACAGCAATGGCGTATACAATGTAGCCAAAGGCAAACTGGCAAACGGTGGTGGCGGCGGCAACCTCAATAATGCAGGTGGCGGTGGTGGCGGCAACCTCAGCGCCGGTGGAGATGGTGGTTATGGGTGGACCTGCAGTGCTGCTAGTTCTGGTGGCGGCCAGGGCGGCGTTGATTTGAGTGCGTATGTAAATCCCAATCGCTTTTTTATGGGCGGCGGCGGTGGTGGTGGCCAGCAAAATAATAATGTAGGTATGCCCGGTGGTAACGGCGGTGGCATAATTATGATCAAAGCAAACGTTATTCAAACCAATAGTGGTTGTAACGGCGGAACAAATAAAGTATCACTTTCTTCGCAAGGTATCGCTGGTATGAATGCAGGCAATGACGGAGCAGGTGGCGGTGGTGCAGGCGGAACGATCTTGTTGCAGGTAAACAATTACCAGGTAAGCAATGCTTGTCCGCTTACCATTAACACCAGCGGCGGTAAAGGCGGTACGGTCAACAACAGCGGTAATCACGGCGGTGGTGCGGGTGGTGGTAAAGGCATCAGCATCATTGGGGGAAGTATCAACACACCGGCGAACATCAATGTGGTAGATACAGCGGGTAGCGGTGGCGCAAGCTCAACGTCAACCGGTGCGCCGGTGGCCGGCAGCGGTAGTACTTCCACAGTAAGCGGCACCCTAAGCACCATCTTTACATCGGCCAGTTTGCTGCCCGTTACACTGCAGTCATTTGACGCAGCGGCGCTGAAAAATAGTGCTGTACTGCACTGGCAAAGTGCGACCGAACAAAACTTCGATGCATACATCGTAGAACGTGCCGTGAACAACGCCAGCAATTTTTCCCAGGTAGCGCGCATCCCAGGAAAAGGCAGTAACGCTGTTTACAGCTATACTGATGATCTCCGCAACTATCCCGGAGCTACGATCTACTATCGCCTTAAGATGGTTGACATCGACGGTAAGTTTGAATACTCTGCCGTAAAAGCTATCAACATGGCCGATGCAGGCAACAATGCCTCGATGAAAGCATTTCCCAATCCCGCGGTAAACACTGTCTATATCAGCGGTAGCACTATCAGCGGCAACAATGTAAGCGGTACTATCAGGGATATGCAGGGCCGCGCAGTAAGAACATTTTCAAAAGCCAGCCTGGTAGCTGCAAATACCATTGCTGTACCGGTGGATGGATTGATTCGCGGACAGTACATTGTTTCGCTGAACGGCACTAACGGTCAGGAATATGTGGTGGTGATGAAGCAGTAATTGTAAGTTGAAAAGTTTAAGTGTTTAATGGTTTAAGAGTTGTTTATGTGCAGCTACTAACCTTAAAAGCGGCCTCCTGCTTAGCGGAATGTTTGATACATCGCAGTAATTTACACCTGAAGAACCCTTAAACTTTTAAACTCTTAAACCTTAAACGGTATCAGAGCGTCGCCTTTATCTCCAGCAAAAACGACTTCACTTTCTGCATAGATTGTATCAAGGCAAATTTCTCCTCTGCGTGTTTGCTTTTCGCGATAAAATCGTAGGCGCCCTGCACGGTAAACTTTCGTTTACGGATGAGGTGATGAATCATCTCCAGGGTTTTGATGTCCTGCGGACGAAAAAGCCGATCGCCTTTCCTGTTTTTTTTGGTTCGCAGAAAATCACTGAATTTATTGGCCCAGGTGCGAAGGAGTGAATTGTTGATATGGAACATGTCGGCCACCTGTCCCATTGTATAATAATTTTTCAGGAACAGGGTTTCAGCGTCCGGTACTTCCGTCCATTCTGCCGC
>JAGWTK010000241.1 GCA_028876035.1 Bacteroidota bacterium | reverse complement strand
GTAATTTTCCAGCGCAGTTTTCAGAAACAATTCCGGGAAACCTATGGTAGTAAGTTTTATACCTATAGCCTGGAGAGCTGGGTATTTGATGAGGCCTATGCGCGTGAAAGCCTGCTCAAACAATTTCAAACCCATTCCCTGAAAGGTTTTGGGGTAGATGAGATGCACCATGCCGTTACGGCGGCGGGGGTGATCATGCATTACCTGAAAGATACCGAACACCCCAACCTGCAGCATATTACGGCGATTCAAAGAATCGATCGGGAAGACTATCTATGGATGGATCGGTTTACCATCCGCAACCTCGAACTCATCGGCGGTAACCAGGACGATGCACAAAACCTGCAAAAAGTGCTCGATAATACCGTTTCTCCCATGGGCGCGCGTATGCTCAAACGATGGATATTGCTGCCACTGAAAGACATCCACAAGATCAACGAAAGACTGGAGCTGGTCACCTGCCTGATCAAAGAAGCGGATACCAGAACTAAGATCACGCAACACATCAAACAAAGCGGCGATATCGAACGATTGATCAGCAAAGTGCCGCTGAAAAAGATCAGTCCTCGTGAAATCATCCAGCTGGCAAAAGGGCTGCAACACGCCGCTGCTATCAAGGCAATGGTGGCCAATGCTTCCAATGATTATTTGAAGAGATTGGGTGACTCCATCAATCCCTGTCATTATATCGTTGAAAAAATCTTCAATGAAATCAGCGAGAACCCGCCGGCTACGATTGCAAAAGGCAATGTAATCAAGGAAGGTGTAAACCATGAACTGGATGAACTTCGCAAGATAGCGACCGGCGGAAAAGAGTACCTGGTTTCACTCCAGGCAAAAGAAGCGGATACCACCGGCATCTCTTCACTTAAGATAGGATTCAACAATGTATTTGGCTACTACCTCGAAGTCACCAATTCACACAAGAGCAAGGTACCCGCCTCCTGGATACGCAAGCAAACCCTGGCCAATGCAGAACGTTATATTACACCGGAGCTCAAGGACTATGAAGAAAAAATAACCGGGGCCGAAGAAAAGATACTGGCGATTGAAATGGCTTTGTACGAAAAGCTGCTGCAGGAATTGCAGGATTATATCGCGCCGATGCAGATCAATGGCAATGTCCTCGCCGTGATGGACTGCCTGCTTTGTTTTGCTTCGAATGCACTTCACTTTAACTACAAATGCCCGGAAGTACACGAAGGATTTGAAACCGATATTCGCCAGGGAAGGCATCCCGTGATCGAACGCAACCTGCCGGCAGGCGAACCGTATATTGCGAATGATATTTTCCTTGACCCCGCGGCACAACAAATCATTATCCTTACCGGTCCAAACATGAGTGGTAAGAGTGCGCTGCTGCGACAGGCCGCCCTGATTACACTGATGGCACATATGGGAAGTTTTGTGCCGGCCGATAGTGCGAGGATAGCGCTCACCGATAAAATCTTCACGCGTGTGGGTGCTTCAGATAACCTGAGCAGCGGTGAATCCACCTTCATGGTAGAGATGAATGAGACTGCCAGTATCATCAACAATATTACCGCGCGCAGTTTGATTATCCTGGATGAGATCGGCAGAGGTACTTCCACCTATGATGGCATTTCGATCGCGTGGAGCATTGCAGAATATTTACACCAGAGTCCGCATCAGCCGAAAACGCTGTTCGCCACCCACTACCACGAGCTGAATGAACTGGAGAACAGGATGCCACGCATAAAAAACTTTCATATCACCAACCGCGAGTCGGGCAATAAGATCATCTTTCTCCGTAAGCTGGCACCGGGTGGCAGTACCCACAGCTTTGGTATTCACGTGGCCCGGATGGCAGGTATGCCGGCGGCACTGATTGATCGGGCGAATGAAATGTTGCGGCACCTTGAAGCGGCACATGCCGGACAGGATACGGCATCACAAATAAAGAACCTGCCATCACAGCAGGTTCAGTTATCTATTTTTGATGCGCATTCCGAAACCTTTGACGGTATCCGGAAGATGCTGGAGGGTATCGATATCAACCGGCTTACCCCGGTAGAAGCGCTGTTAAAGCTGAATGAAATCAAAGGCCTCCTGCACTGAGCGCATTAGTTCACCATTATCTTCTGGCTGTACAAATTACCCCCGTTATTTACCATGGCAACATAGGTGCCGGGCAAGAGTTTTGCAAGGCCGCTAACGCTAAATGTATTGCTTCCTTTTTGGAGTGTTATCACCTGGCGGTACACCAGTCGGCCCGACAGGTCTACTACCTGCAGATTGGTTTGCTCTGTGACGCCGCTGTTAATGTTGACTGTTGCATTACCGGTAACCACCGTGGGGTAAACACTCAAAGATGTTGTGGTAGCCGCCGCTTTGCACACAATTACGTTGCTGTAGCTTATCGCACCTGTAAATCCAATCATTTTTAAACGATAGTAGACAGTACCGCTTTGCGCCGCGTCAGTATACTGATAGCTGGCTTGTTTTTCCGTTACTGGCTGGTTGCTGATGGCCTGGAACTGATTGGGAGAATACGCTCTCTCTAATACCACGCTGGCGAAATTGCTGGACGCGGCAATGGTCCACTGAAGTTCAACCGCACTGGTTTTGGCAACACTGCTGAAATTAAGCAGCGGGCTTACTGGCAAAATTGAACTTGGGAAACGAAACTTTTGGAAATAGTCGCTTCTCAATCTCTCCATCGCAGTGGCCGATTTATTATCGGCGCCCACGCGCAGTGTGATGGATGAAACATTTCCGTAAATCATCGAAAACATTACGTCTTGCTGAATCGTATCGATGCCGGGATATACTACGCCGGTTTTGTTCAATGCACTTTGCCAGCCCGCGGTATTGCTAATGGTAAGCGATGAGCCGAGAAGGTCATAATCTACATAATACGAAGGCGTAGTCTTAAATTCATCAAACTCGTAAATCTTGGCATCGGGGAATTCAAAACCATCAATATCAATTGCTGTCACCGGTACTTCGGTCATGGTCTTTGCGGTGGACGTACCTGCTGTTACAAAGTCGAAACGAAACTCTGCATAGCCTTTCGTTTTACCGGGACACCAGATATAGGGCTGAAACGCCTCGTCGAATCCGGAAGCGCCATCAAACTGTGTCAGGCTGATTTTATTAAGGTCGGTGATGGTTACAATGGCATCCGTTCCCGGGCGTACATTGGAATAACGATATACTGCGCCTACCTGGAGGTCAGTTCCGGATACCAGCACCGGGTTTTTGAAAGTATACTCAGGTTGAGAATAACCGCGCAGACTGCTGAGGGCGGTCACGATAATGCACACAAAGGTGCGAACGTTTTTAAGGGTACCATTCCAGTTCATACAACTAATTTCAAAGGGTTGGGAAATACGGAATGGCTTTTCTGGCTAGCGGATTTTAATTGGTTTTTTTAGGACATTGCTAAAAACATCTAATTATTCAGGTAAATCTCCCTACAAACATAACTTCGGAAATTACGGTTTGCAAGTAATTGTCGAGCTTTTTTTTAATGCATTTTTCATCTACCCCTAAGTAATTGATTAAGAGAAAATAATGGTTTAACTTATCCGTACTATACCATAATTCATTATATTTCAAATGGTTATTTACAAAGCCGGTTTCCGCATAAAATTATTCCCGATTGCGTTATAAGTGCAAACACTTATTAGTCAACTCCTATGAGACGGTTCTTTCTAATGGTATTTACTATGCTTGGTTTTGAAGCCGGATTTTCGCAGGCTTGCGTTCCCCTGGGTGATGAAACAAGTTTTGGCACCGCCGATGTTTGGATCGGATATGTGTATGACAATGCCGACCTGACAAATTATGCTGGTTACGTAAACGAAGGCAGTGCCGGCAACCCCAACTTTAATGAAACTTTTGGAGGCGATAATGTTAGCTATCCTACCAACGGATGTCCTGTGCTCACAGAGACCTTCAGCGTTCGTTATAAACTCCGGAAAAATTTCAGCGCGGGCAACTATCAGATCACGGTTGGTGCCGATGATGGTTATCGGCTCAGCCTTGATGGCGGCATCACCTGGGTCATCAACCGTTGGTTTGACCAGTCGTACAGCTTTACCATTTACAGCGCCACACTCAGTGGCACCTATGATATCGTGCTCGAATACTATGAAAACGGTGGGGGAAACCGGGTGTCCTTCAACCTGAGTACACCCTGTGTGGGTACTGAAGATGAATCGGTGTATGGCACCGGCAATACCTGGAATGGCTACATCTACACCGGCAGCAATTTCAATGTGTACTCCGGTAAAGTAACGGAAGGCAACGCCTCTTCCCCCAACTTCGACCAAAACTTTGGTGGCAATAATACCTATTATGCAACGAGTACCTGTTTTGTACCTACTGAACAGTTCAGCGCCCGATACCGGCTACAACGAAATTTCACGCCTGGCTCCTATACTTTTATCATAGGCGGTGATGACGGCTACCGATTTAGCCTGGATGGAGGCGCCACCTGGGTCATCAATCATTGGAACGATCAAAGCTATACCACCAGTTCCTATACAACCTCTCTTAGCGGGAATGTAAATATGGTCCTCGAGTATTACGAGAATTCGGGCGAAAACCGTGTAAGCTTCGCCATTACCGGACTGTTACCGGTGCAACTCAATGGCTTTGCCGGGTATCCAGAGGCCGCTGGGAACCGGCTCCGGTGGTCGGCCAGCAGTACGGACAAAGTGCAATACAATGTCGAAAGGAGTATCGACGGATACCACTTCAACCAACTCACCAGCATCGAAGCAAAAGCAGGATGGACGAATTATGACTACCTCGATCAAAGTCCGCCAACTGGCAATGTTTATTACCGGTTGCGGATCACAGAGGCAGACGGGCATTTTTCTTATTCGGGCGTCTTACTGCTTAGGCGTACTGATACCAGGGACTTTGCGCTCTATCCTACGATAAGCAGGTCACCGCAATACAGTTTGTATTCACCTAAACCCATCATACGGGGCCAGGTTACTGTGATGACAATGGATGGAAGAGTGCTGCAGTCCTACCCATTACCAGCTAATATTGCAGCGGGTCAAACTACCATGGTTCAGCTCAAGCCAATACCAACAGGGGCCTACCTGCTGGTGCTTACCGAAGCGGGACAAATCAAAAGCCGCCATCGCGTGATCATCGAATAGCTCCTACATGATACAGGCAGTTGCTGTATATTCATGAAAACTTTGCATCATGCACTGCTTTCGTCTGTTCACAGGAGCCATATCACGCAGCTTTTGCTGCCTGGCATTCATTTGTATCAGCGACCTGGTATCGCGCGCGCAGCCAATCATCCACCTCTACAATGGCAAAGCGCCGGGAAGTGAGCAATGGCATTGGAAGGAAGCTGCCATTGAGAAAACTGGCAGCAGCGATGACATCCTATATAATGTTGTTGAACCAACACTCACTGCTTATTTACCTGCAACCGGCAAATCCAATGGTACCGCTATCATTATCGCACCCGGCGGAGCCTTTCATATTTTGTCCATCAACAACGAAGGCAGGGATGTCGCAAAATGGTTAAATGAAAAAGGTATTACCGCCTTTGTATTAAAATACCGGTTGGTGCACAGCGTTACCAACAATCCGATGTCTGAACTGGCGGGCAAGATGCGCGACTTCAAAAAACTGGATGAAGAAAATGACAGCGTGGTAAGCATGGCGATACAAGATGGTTTGCGTGCGATTGAATTTGTGCGCACGCATGCGGCCGATTACCGTATCAATCCGAAAAGGATCGGCATTATGGGATTCTCGGCCGGAGGCACTGTAACCATGGGAACGGTTTTCAATGCGAGCAATGAAATGAACCGTCCGAACTTTGCTGCCCCCATCTACCTTTACATCAATGCACTGAAAAACCAGACCGTACCCGCTGACGCTCCACCGCTTTTTATCTGCGCCGCAAGTGACGACCAGCTCGGTCTTGCCACGCACAGCAGTAATTTGTACAATACCTGGATCAACGCAAAAAAGGAAGCGGAACTGCATATGTACCTGAAAGGCGGACATGGCTTCGGAATGCACAAACAAGGACTACCCACCGATCAATGGATCGAACGATTTGGTGAGTGGCTGGCATTGAAAGGATGGCTCAACCGCTAATTACAGGTTCTGATGCATTGGTGTCCGGGAAAAACTGAAACGATCGATGAAGACTAGCATCAGGTGAGTGTTTGAGGGACTTGATGAAGTTTGGGGGTTGAAGTTGTGAAGTTGACAC
>JAGWTK010000240.1 GCA_028876035.1 Bacteroidota bacterium | reverse complement strand
GGTTCGTACTTCAGGAACTTGCTGTCGATCTTGAAGTTTTCTTTGTGGGCAATCTTCTCAGCCCAGGTCTTCATCTGATCCAGCTTCGTGTTCCCGAGTTTATCGAGCGGAAGATCTTTGCCCACCTTTTCAAACCATATAGCGAACAGCTGCGTGTACCCAACGGCGTGTAGCACCTGGATATCGAAACCCTGGCGGGCCTCCGGAGCTTCCACCTCGGCGATGGCCGCTTCCTTCTCGAACAGCGTCATGGTCTGCTCGCCCTGGGCTTTGAGGTCAGCCTGCTGCGCCGCTTCCTCGCGTTTGCGTGCATCCTCGGCTTCCATCTGCTTGCGCTCCTGCTCTTCACGCTCCTTGCGCTGGCGTTCTGCCTCCTCCTGCTGGCGGCGCAGTTCTGCCTGTTGCTCTTCGTTCTTCTTGCGAGCAGCTTCGGCTTCCGCTTCCAGCCTTTTCTTTTCCGCGGCGTTAGCTTCGGCAATCTTCTTCTGCCGTTGTTCTTCTTCGATACGTGCGCGCTCAGCAGCTTCCTCGGCTTCTCTCTTCAGCCGTGCGGCTTCCTCCAGTTCACGTTTTTTTGATGGCAGTTTATCAAGCAGCTCGGTGCGCAGCTCGGTAAGTTCTTTCTGCCAGGTATTGATGGCGAAATCATTGAAGTCATATTCCGCGAGCACCTGGTCACGAATCGCATGTACTTCGTCAGCATTGTGGTGCGGGGTAACGGGGAAAGTCAATAGTATACCTACCTGCTTTTCCAAATCCGAGTTCAATATGTGAACCTGCAACTTCTCAAGGCCAGCCTGCTTTTCGGCGAACGTCTCGAGCGTGATAGCATTGAAAACATTCACGATCCTATTCTTCTTTTCGGATAAAAGGGTAAGCAGTTTGTTGGCAAACCATTTCTCGCAGTATGCCCAGATTTCAATGGCTTCCTTCTTCTTAGCGGCTTCGCGCTCTGCTTCTCTGCGTTTCCGCTCAGCTTCCTCGGCCTGCTGCTTTGCATAAGCATCGCGGTGGCCCTGGATCTGTGAGGGAATGGTACCGGCTTTCTTTGCATCGAGATCGTTCTCAACCTCGGTGTACATTTTCTTCAGCTGATCCATGATCTGCGTCACGCCGGCGCGCTGGTCTTTCATCTCCGCAAGTGCATCGCGGGACTTCACCAGGTAATTTTTCGCGCGCTCATCCAGTTCAGCGTTCATGCCGTTCTCCTGGATGGCTGCGAGAATATTGCGGCCAACGGTGAGCGCCTTCTCTTTGCGCTCCCGGCTCCGGAGAAGAATCTCCGGACCGGTTTTAAGCACCTCCAGCGAGTTCTGGATGATGGCTACTTCGTTATTCTGAACATCTTGCATATAGTTGAATTGTTTTGGTGCGTGAGTGATTAGAATTCGTCGTCGTCGAATTTTTTGGTGGGCGGTGGTGGCGCCTGCTGTTGTGGTTCATCGAAATCATCACCAACCGGCTGGGGGACTTTGCCATTCATTGACGGTGCTGGGGGCTGGTGAGGCAAGGGCGGTTGATACTGCGTAGGAACGTTTGCAGCCGTGCCTTGTGGAATAAACGTTTGCGATTTCGTCTCCAGCTTTGTACCGTCATCATCTGTATCCACCTCTACTTCGGTGAACACTTCAATGTTAACCGGGGTGTTGCCGGTGGCCCAGCATTTTTCTTTTGCTGCGTGTTTGATGATCTTGGTCCGGAGGAAATTTGGCTCGGGATTCTCGCCGTTCAGTTCACCGTTGTCCCATAGGCTTTCAGATAAGTACTGGCCGTTTTCCCCTTGCTTCATTATTGTACGTGGGTTAGAAGACTTTTTCCGCCAGCTTTCAAAATC
The DNA here is from genome assembly GCA_028876035.1 of Bacteroidota bacterium. Taxonomy (GTDB): domain Bacteria; phylum Bacteroidota; class Bacteroidia; order Chitinophagales; family Chitinophagaceae; genus JACMLD01. The sequence goes on along the minus strand of JAGWTK010000240.1, from coordinate 4,396 downwards.
ACTTTTGCGGTATATGAAGAACCGGTCTGCACCATTCTCGCCAATCACCATGCGAACATAACCGGCGACGATGCGATCCGATTTGAAATTTTCGACGTGGTCCAGCACCCGGCCGTTGTGTACCTGGAAGACGTCGCCTTCGTACACAAGCTTTGCCTGTTCGCAAAACTGGATCTGGCCGGTGCGCAGCAATCTGCGGATATAAGCGCCGGCCTGGCGGTCGAGACAGGCCTTACCGGCGCGCGAGATCAGGTATACCTCGTTATCGTTCGGGTCAAGTGAATAACCATTCACCGCGGCCGTTGCGAAACATGCGTACAGGCTGAAAGGATCACAGCTCTTAAGTTGCTTCGATGCACCCACGATTTGCTTGAAGTGGATCATGTTGCGCGCGTACATCAGCTCGCCGACTTTCTCGCGATGGCAGGCGTTGTAATTCTGTATGTATTTGTCGCGCACGTATTCAAGCTCCGCGATCTGCACCGCTGGCGTGCCCTGAATAATCTGCATCACCGTTTGCGGCTGGTTAGTTACATTTGTCATGCTATTCTGAATTTTTACTTTGTTGCTGAATGAAAGCCCGGATTCGCTCCGGGCTTTTTTGGTTTATAATGAGGCCGCTGCTACCCGGCCGACTATCCTCCCGGCAGACTTATAGCTGTTCTCTACTGCCGGGGCCTAAAAACAAAAACAAGAACTAATCTCAGTGCCGCTGAGCCGGGATTGACTGGTACTATACAACCTCTAACAAGCTTTTTAAAAAAGGGCCGGAGACCAAGACCGGCCCTTTGCAATGGATGGTCGCGCTCTTCATCATGGCTGTTGCTTACTCGACCAAAGGATCAACTGTGCATACTCTGTGATCTTGTGATGCCGCCCGGGGTCGAACCGGGATATCCGATTTACTGACTGCATTAAGTCGCAGAAGAACTGCAGCCATTGGACCGACGCACTACCCTTGTGCTACGTCACCGTATGCCACCCGCCGTAACGGGTGGGGACCCTAAAACCAAAACCCTATCTAACAAAGAGCTAATTTTCTAAGTAGAGCCCCCGAGTACAATGATCCATCTTCTGATATTAAGAGAAAGAAACTTGATGCGATTTAAAAAGGAGCCCTGGGTGGAAACCGAGGGCATTTACCCTTAAATCCTAAACCGTAGAAAGATTTTGCTGTCGAGACCGCCAATTGCGCACTCGCTCAAGAAGCAATGCATTGGCCTTCTTCTCCTTCTCAGCATTGATATCGTATAGATAGGCGTCGATCTCTTTTTCGGAAATCTTGCCGGCAAAATGAACACGGAAGTCTATCGCCATCCCAGTCAGCTGATATAAGTCACGTGGCTCCTTAGCATCGGCAATCACACCAATCATTTTTGAATAACCTTGCGCGGGCGTCATACCCTTCCAGGATGTTTCAGTAGTTTCCTTTTTATCGGGACCAAACCGGAAATATGCAAAGCATCCGATTAGTACAGTGGCAAGAATACAGCCGGTGATAATGTCATTCATCGTTAGCAATTTTATTGGTGAGTGATTAGTAGCTTGTCGGGACAGCGTTGTGATCCTCGGTTACCCGGAAGTGCTTGAAGATGCTCTCGAGTGCTTCCGCTGGATTGAAAGACACGCCTTCCTTCATCACTTTTGTCGTGATGGGTTTCAATCGGATGATCCGAAATGCATGGAAAAGAAGAATCCAGTCGAACAATTTCAGATCGGAGATGCCAGTAAGCGCTTTGACTACTTTGTTCTGTGGCATCCGTTGTCCTGGTTCTGCATCTACTTGCACGAGGACAGTAAGGTTGTCGTGGTGTACAATGATGCTCAACTCATCTCGCAAAAAGATTTGCTTGTCGCCATCATCAAGAAGTGAAGGGACGCGAGTGAATCCATTCTCAAGAAGATAGTTTGCCACGTCTTCGGAGAAGCAGGGATTGTCGGTTTTGTTGTACATTTGCTCTACGTTTAAGTGTTTGAAAAAATGCTTGATACCGCCCGCAGCGTCACCTGCGGGTTTTTTATTTGCAGTAGGTATCGCCGGTTTTCATACCATTGCGACTCACCGTTTCAAAATGCAGACTATCGTATTGAACACGGGCAGTGAATGTCATCACCATTACTACTTTACCACATTTCGTCTCTGCACTTACTTCTTTTTGGCACCCGCTCATTAAAATCGCGAGCACAATACCCAGGGCGATGGTAATAACCTGAATGGCGTGACTAAGCCTTGGACCGATTTCGAGTTTCATTTCTAAGGTTTTGCTGCTGAAGCCTGCGGCGCTCCTGGCGCTTCAACTCGTTGTCAATCCACCGGATAGCGAGCTCGCGCACCTGTTGCTGGCGGCTGGCATCGGTCGTCTTGTAGATCACTTTCAGCATGGGTTACAAAATTTTAATGTGCTTACTATTGCATAAGGGTTTTCCCCGTATTAGCTTTGTGCTTCTGGTTGACCCTGCAAAATCTCTTCGTCGGTAAGTCCAAACTCCTTCCTGAGTACAACCATCATTGACGCCTTAGTCAAATCATCAGAATTACGCTTCACTTTATCCCTGGCTGCACTGAATGAGCAATCCAGAGCCAACATCACCCAAGCGTAACCCCTGTTGCATTCAAGGCTGCGGCGGACTGTTTCTTTCAGATTCATTATATTCGTTTTGATTTCCGTTTCGTTTTCGGATTCAAATATAGTAGAAAAAGATTCCAATTTCCAAAATAATCGGAAAATATTTCTCATTAATTGACTTTGATCAATGTTTACAGGTGACGAAATACGCGCGAAAAGAAAGGCTCTGAGGCTTACTGCTGAGGCTCTAGCCGAGATTTTGGGCGTTAACAAGGACAATATCTATAAATGGGAAAAGGGAACTCGTCCTAACGGGGAAGACTACGTAAAAGTGGAAAGCTGGCTTTCCAGTAAAACGGAAAATATTCCACTTTCATTGCCGGGTAAAAACAAACCACAGGCTACAGAGAATTCAAAATACACTGATGACTACATCGCGCTTCTTAAGCAGCGTGTTGAATCCCTAGAAGCTGAGCTGGAAGAAGTGAAGGCTGACCGGGTTAGTTTAAGGATGCTTTTGGAAGTTTCGGGAGCAACCCTGGCTTATCAGAAAGTGTTTTTCGATTATGCGGTGGAGGTTGGTGCGGCTGGGAACTCGAAAAAAGCTTCTGACCTACGGCAACGTCTGGGCAAACTGTTAGCCGAAAAGGTAGGGGGAGGGATAAGAGTGGACACGAGTGTAGGTTAGGGCACTCGCCACATTTGAGAGTTGGCATCGGTTTAATGTTGTAGGGTTGTACAAGGGAACGGACGGGTAGTAGCGATAAAGGGTAACAGCAATATATAAACGAAATCGTTAATAAACACATAACACCAGTAGGGGAAAATACCCTATCGATGAACAGAAAATAAACCTAATCCCATGTTGAAAAAAATGCTGGTATTAATAGCGGCAATTCCTGTTGTCGCATTCTCACAGAAAAAAGGGTCTGCATACTTTATGCCTACAGCCGGCGCTTTTAAATTTTCAAACGTTGACGCACAAGCACAAGGATCTTTCTCTGTCGGCGCGAACATCCGATATCTTTCCTTGGGCGTAGGAGCCGGATATACCAGGTTCCCTAAAGATAAATATGACTATATCCCCGTTTTTGGGGAGATTATCTTTACGATTCCAGAAAGCAAAGTGGGTCCATTTTTAAGTGCGCGTTTTGGTAAAGGAATATATTCTGGACCGGTAGACGGAGCTGGATATTTTGAAGCAAAGGCGGGCCTAGCTATAGGCAAAGGAAAGTCAAAACTGGTTTTATCGGGCGGCCTCGTTAATTCATCATTTAAAACGAAACCCATTTATCCGGCCTTCACAACTACCACATCGACAAGCCACGGATTTTCCATTACTGTTGGATTTAAAATTTAACCATGAGTATCAAGTGTCCAAAATGCGGATCGGAGGATGTTCACTCGGGTAAGAAAGGTTGGACCCTTTTGACAGGGGCCATCGGCAGCAATAGCATAATGATCACGTGCTTAAAATGCGGCTGCCGTTTTAGCCCTGGCAATGACTTGGAATCTTCTATTGCCAAAGACAAGGAATTGACAAAGCAGGTAAGGACCGGCAAATATTGGCTGCAATTCTGGCCTTTGTACCTGGTAGTCGTATTGATTGCCCTTATGTTCATTGGGAAACTAATTTTTGATCACCCGCATAAATAGCCCGGCCGCAATATAGACCAAACCCGGACAAAGAATACCAACATACTTCCAGGACTGGCCAGCTGGGTTCTGGAAACCAACTGCATAGATTATGAGTTTAAACCGTAACGAAATTCGAATCTCCTCTTCCGCACAGCTGAAAAGCAGTCCACACCCGGACTGCTTTTTTTGTT
>JAGWTK010000239.1 GCA_028876035.1 Bacteroidota bacterium | reverse complement strand
AGGAACCCGGCGGTGAGGGAGGAATTGAAACGCTGGGGTAACTGGTATTACAAACAGCTGGATTTCGACGGCGTTCGGCTTGACGCAGTAAAACATATTGCACCTCCGTTTTACAATGAGTGGCTCGACAGCCTGCGGGCATTTGCACAACGCGAAATATTTGCGGTGGGTGAATATTGGGCCCCCGGCAACCTACCGCTTTTATTGAAGTATATCGACGCAACGGAAGGCCGCATGTCGTTGTTTGATGCGTCGCTGCACCATAATATGCATGTGGCTTCCAAAACGGGCAAAGACTTCGATATGCGCAGCATCTTTGACAATACGCTCGTAGCAACACGGCCTGAACTAGCCGTTACGGTGGTAGATAACCACGACACCCAACCCCTGCAGGCACTGGAAGCACCGGTAGAACCCTGGTTTAAGCCGATCGCCTATGCGTTGATCCTGCTACGGGAGAAAGGTTATCCCTGTGTGTTTTATCCCGATGTGTATGGAGCCAAGTATACGGATAAAGGCAGCGATGGCAACGAATATGAGATTTATCTGCCGGGCTGCGAAAACATCGATAAGCTTTTATTGCTGCGCAAAGACTACGCCTATGGCCCGCAGCATGATTACTTTGATCACGGTAATTGTGTTGGTTGGACCCGCGAAGGTATCGAGGGTGAGAATCGGCCAGGCTGCGTGGTATTGCTGTCGAATAGCGATGCCGGCGTAAAGAAGATGTATGCAGGCGCGGGTAAAAAGGGACAGAAATTTGTTGATTATCTCGGGAAGTGTGAAGACGTAATTACGATTGATGAGGAAGGAAACGGTGAATTCCGTTGTTTGCCCGGCAGCGTATCTGTTTGGGTAGCGCAACATAATTGAGCAGTCATCAAAAAAATAGCAATGGAAGCAGACGAGCAGGGTTGGAGCAGGGACGGCTACATCCCCGAAAGCATTACGCCAGTAGAACATGCACAACACGCGTTGTTCCATGTAGTATTCAAAAATGGCTATGAAAATATGTTTTTTACGGATGTGGAAACCGGCCGTTGGCTGGAAGAAGATCTGGGCGATACCACACTGGCGGCTGCGATGGGAAACTGGTTCGAACCGCTGTTGTCATCGAAACCTGATGTTAGGAAACGCATTTCGTGGTGCAGGCTGCGGATTGCGGCAATGGACCTTTGCTTCGGCTTCCTTAAACGCATGGAGAATGGACGCGCAGTGTTTGAAGTGTACTCTGATAACCGAAAATTCTTATGCAATCTAAGACGGAGTAAAAAAGGGCGGTGGGTAATCTTCGGGGCGGCCCGTACGGATCTTGAATGGCAGTACCTGAACCGCCTCCAGGTAATTACACAGGTGTTGGAAACATAGGCTTGAATAATAAATATACCATTATGAGTACAAAAACTTCAGTTGTATGGGCGATGCTTGCCGGATTACTCGTTACCACCAGCAGCTGCGAAGCCATTGCAGGGATTTTTAAGGCAGGAATGTGGACAGGTATCCTGGTAGTCGTGATCATCATCGGGCTGATCATTTGGCTGGTATCCCGCGCCGGGGGGAACAAGTAAGAAACAAAAAGAGGATACTTTGCAGTACCCTCTTTTAACCCTAAAACCAAAACCCTCTACCTATGAAATGAAGTTTTGAGTAGTTTAATCTGCATGAAAGCGTAGGTAAGTCCATTTAACTGGCACCTGATAAGTTTACGCAGATTTTCGTGCAAAAAAGGCTCATTCAGTATTTCGCGATAAGCGACAATCATTTTCTTTTCACTTACTTCGCAGGAAGCAAGTATATCATTCTCTTCAGGAATAATTTGCAGCAGCGATTCCATCCCGTTGCCATCTTCCTCGGCTGCACCCGGCTTTCCCCCCATAATCTGGATCTGTCCTGAAAGCTCAACAGCATATTGATTCGTTTCCTGGGCCAGTGATAACACCGTTCTCCGCAATTGCTTATCCTTCAGCTTGTCCGCAAAGAGTTCGTACTCTTTTTTCCGCTCCTTCAGTAATTTGAACAATAAGCCCAATTTATCCAGGATAAATCCCGGAATTTTGTTGACGGTAGCGAAGATCATGGCAAGCTTTTTAGAGTGTATACAATCTCATCCGGTATAGTATAAGGTTCAATTTGCATACCAGAAATACGAAAGGTTATAATGTCTTGCTGTCGCCAGGCGTCGGGAACCGAATGCTCGCATAGTGGTAAAATTTTCTACACGAATGGGCATTAAAAGAAACAATATGAAGGGGATCATTGATAAACTTAAGATACATAACCGCATCCGGGTTGGATACGGCACTGCTTTTTTTCTGCTGCTCATCTCTTACCTGCTTACACTGCTTACCTACCGATCGGTTTTTATGCTTTCGGGCAATGTAGATCATACTAACAATACCATTATAAGACTTGAAAAGATATTGTCGGATATAAAAGACGGCGAAACGGGTGCCCGTGGCTACGCCGTCATGAAAGACGAGCGATTTCTTGAGCCCTATTTCAACAGCCACAATAACGTACGAACCGGGTTTAGTCAGTTGCGCCGTGAATTGGTTGCCAGTCCGGCCCAGTTGCAGCGGCTGGATACCTTGAACCATCTTGTAGATCGAAAGTTTTTACTGATGGAAAAGGGTATAGCGTATCTCCGACAAAATAACTTTGACATTGGGGATAGCATCCGCGCATCGTTTTACGAAGGCAAAGTGATAATGGACAGTATTCGTTTAATGGCAGGCAAGCTGCAAAATTTTGAAAAGGATGATCTCGCCGGAAAAAAGACAGAAAAGCAGCAGATTTTCCGGATCCTGAGTGCTATCATCGTTGCATCATTGATAATTGCTTTCCTCCTGCTTTTGTTTGGCTTTTTAACCTATATGCGCGAGAACAAGGCAAGGCGTGAGTCGGATGAAAAAGTTGCGCAATACCAGGAGCAGTTGCGGGAACGAATTATGGAGCTGCGGAGCCTGAACAAAGAGCTGCTGCAAATGCGGAGCATAGAAAAGTTTGCCGCGACCGGCCGCATCGCCCGAACGATTGCACATGAGGTGCGAAACCCGTTAACCAATATTAACCTGGCCATCGAACAGCTCAAGTCGGAAGTAAGTGGCGACGACACAACCATACTGTTTGAAATGGTGCAGCGAAACAGCAGCCGGATCAATCAACTGATCACCGACCTGCTCAACTCTACCAAATTTGCCGAACTAAGCTATACGCAAATCAGCGTTAATTCCGTCTTGGACGAATCGCTGGATTTGGCCAAAGACCGTATTGTACTTTATAATATCAAGGTTAAAAAGAATTATGGAGACAACCTCTGCGAGGTTTCGGTAGATAAAGAAAAGCTGAAAATTGCGTTTTTGAATATTATCGTAAACGCCATCGAAGCAATGGAGCCAGGCACCGGCGTACTCACCATTAACACCCGTTCCGAACGCAATAAATGCGTAATAGAAATTGCCGATAATGGAACGGGTATGGACAAAGATTCAGTAGGCCGGCTATTCGAGCCTTATTTTACGAGTAAGCCAAAAGGAAATGGCCTTGGACTTACCAATACACAAAACATTATACTCAACCATAAGGGAACTATCCAGGCTGAAAGCGAAAAAGGGCAGGGGACGATGATTACTATTATTCTCGATTTTGCCGCATAAAAAAACAACCGGCCCGTAGACCAGTTGTTTGCCATAACTCCTCATTATACTAGAGATGTTCAATCCATTGAATAACTTCCTCTTTTGTTTTTCCTATCTTCTGCTGAATTTTTCCAAGCAGGGCATCGTCTTTTCCTTCTTCGTACAATAGATCGTCATCCGTAAGATTTGCGTATTGCTGTTTAATCTTGCCCTTCAATTCATTCCAGTTACCGTTTAGCTTAAGTTTCCATTGTTCCATATACATTGTTTTAGATGAAATCCTCAGGCTGCTCCCCTGATAACCCGCAGCAGGATCGCTATAATTGCAATGACCAGCAGAATGTGAATAAGTCCGCCTGCATGATAACCCAGAAATCCGACTGCCCAGGCGATGATCAGGATTACAGCTATCAGATAAAGAAGATTTCCCATGATGTAAAAATTTTGTAGTGAATGAAAGTGGTTTTGTTAAGACTATTAAAAATCTCTGCCAGAAAAGATTGAGCAGAAAAGCGGTGAAAGCTTCCCCAAGGGGGGTGAAAAGAATCGCATCGGAAACAATAACTGTAGAAATTTTTCTACAATACAATACTGAGCGAGCGAAGAGATTCGATGATGATTTCCCTGCTAAAAGGCTTGCTGATGAACAAATCGGCGCCTTCTTCTCTTGCCTGACGCCGCTCATTTGGACTGTCGTGCGCCGTTATCATGATAATTTTTGTATCCGGCCAGTGCTGTTTGATTTCTGCGATGAAGTCAAGCCCGCGCCCGTCGGGCAGGTGGTTGTCCAGGAATAAAATAGCGGGGGGATCGGCATGGAGGGCCGTTTTGGCTGCCGCTAATGTATGTACATAGCTTGTTTTGAGCTGCTGTTGCTTAAGAATGCTGCTCAATAAGAAGCATATGTCCACTTCATCATCAACGATCAGTGCTTTCAAGATTTTTGAGAGTTGAGGGACCGGCCCAAACGGTGAATAATGCTCAATCTGGCAGCAATTTACCGGCCAGTGTTAATATTGGAAAAAGAATGGCAGACTATTTCGGTATACTCTGCGCCCGGCGGGCAATTGAATAAAAAAATGGCACATGAAAAAGAGGTTCCAGCGAATCTGGTCTTTCATAAAAGAAGTATTCGGTGATTTTTCCAGTGACAAGGTGATGAAGCTAAGCGCGTCGCTGTCGTACTATACGGTTTTCTCGATCGCACCCTTCCTTGCCATTATCATCAGTATTAGCGGTCTTTTCTTCGGCCGCGAAGCGGTACAGGGAGAACTGTATCCCCAGATAAAGGGACTGGTAGGGGCTGAGGCGGCCCTGCAGATCCAGCAGATGATCACCAATATTCACCTTAATAAAAACAACCTGGCGGCGACCATCGTAAGTGTAGTTGTGCTGATTGTGGGTGCTACGGGGATTTTCAGCGAAATACAGGATTCTATTAACTATATCTGGGGACTAAAGAGCAAGGCCCGGAGGGGATGGTTGACTATGCTGATAAACCGCCTGATTTCGTTTTCGCTGGTGGTTAGCCTTGGCTTCCTGTTAATGGTTTCATTGCTGCTGAATACGGTGGTTGACCTGCTGAGCAAAAAATTAATGAATTATTTACCCCACATGGGGGTGTATGTGATAAATATTATCAACAATTGCGTGATGTTTGTACTCATTTCGCTTCTTTTTGGCATCATTTTTAAAGTTTTACCCGATGCCAGGATAAAGTGGAAGTATGTTACAAGGGGGGCAGTTACTACTGCGCTTCTGTTTATGATCGGCAAATCCGCTATTGGATTTTACCTGGGACATAGCAGCCTTGGTGTAGTATATGGCACCGCAGGATCCATCATTATCGTAATGTTATGGGTATATTACAGCGCTGTAATCTTGTATTTTGGAGCCGAATTTACAAAGGTCTACGCCCGTCATCTCGGCGAGGAAATCCGGCCGAATGATTATGCCGTATGGATAAGAACCCATGAAGTGGAACTGCCCGTTAAACCAGCAGGCTAGTACGATCGTTAAATAAAATGCTAACTAAAACAGCACTACTATGAAGCGTATTCTTTTGATTGACGATGATATGGATATGTGCACCCTGCTGGGAAGATTTCTGCAGCGGAAAGGATTTGAAACAGAAGCAGCGTACAGCGGCAACAAAGGCATAGCAAAATTTAAAGAACAGCATTTTGATGTGGTGCTTTGCGATTTCCGCCTGGGCGACAAAGAAGGTCGTGAAGTACTGAAAGAAATCAAAGAAATCAATCCGCATGCGGTGGTGATTATCATCACCGGTTATTCTGATATAAAGATTGCGGTTGACGTGATCAAGCACGGCGCCTATGATTATATCACTAAACCGCTGATTCCTGAAGAAGTGATGAACGTTATCAATAAATCACTTCAGGATCCTACGGGTACTGCCGCGGAGTCCGGCAACACTAAGAAATCGCGGGCCGCGGCTACCGACGACGGCGAATTCCTGCGCGGCCACTCAGCCGCCACCAAAGAACTCTATAAGCAGGTGGAACTGGTTGCGCCAACCAACTATAGTATTATTTTATATGGAGAGAGCGGAACCGGTAAAGAAGTAATGGCCAA
>JAGWTK010000238.1 GCA_028876035.1 Bacteroidota bacterium | reverse complement strand
AATGATTGCAGGATCAGGTCAACGGGATCAGGTGGAATATGGCTCTCGGGAAATTTTGTTGCAGGCGACGATTTTGATTCCGTTTCCTCCTTATATCGATCGTCGTAATAGCTGTTGATGCCCTCATCCATCCAGGGATAATCCCTTTCATTCGATGCCAGCATACCCTGGAACCAGTTATGGCCAGCTTCATGTTCGATGGTCAGTTCCAGTTCAGTGGCTGTAGTTGCGGGGGAGATGCTGGTAATAGTCGGGTATTCCATGCCACCGCTAAACCCCATTTTTGCTTCAACGGCCGTGATGGTAGGAAAGGGATATTCCCCGATCGTTTTCGAGCGAAATGCTATCGCTTTTTTCACGAAATCCGTCGCATGGTTCCAGGGTGTTTTTGCATTCGGAAGGAAGAAGGCATTTACCCGCACCATTCTGCCCGATGTCAACTGTATCGAATCTTGTTTTACGCGGTACCGTTTGTCGGCAAACCACGCAAAATCGGTTATACTATCCTGTGAGAAGCGGAGGGTCTTCATTGACAGTGCTGATACCGGGAATTCCTGCACTGTTTTCTTTACCTGGTGATAGGATCCTTTTTTGACCGTTGTTTTGCTGATGACCGGTTCCCAGCTAAAGTCTTTCCTGGATCGAAGCCATTCCTGTTCGGAGGAATCGAGCAATTGGCCAGTGGCAGCGACGGCATAGTTTTCCGGGACAGTGATGCGCACATCATAGTGACCGAATTCTGCATAGAATTCACCCTGGTCCAGGTAGGGCATCGGGTGCCAGCCTTTGGTATCGTAGACAGCAGGTTTTGGAAACCATTGGGTCACCTGGTATGACTGTCCGGTATGTCCTCCGCGGGAAAAATTTTCGGGTAACTGCACATGAAAGGGTGTGCTGATGGTAATGCTGGCGCCAGGCAATAAGGGTTTAGGCAGCCAGAGTTTGATGACATCGATGTATTGCGGGTGATCGGTAACCTTGGCGGTTTGTCCGTCTACCTTAAAATCGAGTTTGTTGATATAGCCGCGCTGTTCTTTGTTGCTAAAGTAAAAATCTGTTCGGTTGTTTAGCAGGAGCTGTTCGCTGAAAGCAGTGCGATCATTTTTGTAGGCATTGGGCCAGCAATGAAACCAGATATAGGTGAGTGTATCGGGGGATTGATTGTTGTACGTAATTTTCTCAAAGGCATCGAGACTGTGTTCTTTGTCATTCAGGGTCACATCGATACGGAAATCAACTTTTTGCTGCCAGGATTGTGCCCGGACCAAAAGCAGGGAACATACTGCCAGGCAGGAAAGGAACAATGATTTACCCACAACAGCCGGTTTTGTCAAAAATAATTGAAAATGAAGTTCAAACAGGTAAGGAATAAACGCTTTTGGCCCGTGGAAATTATGCAGGTGCAACGATTTACAAGCCCTTTCCGGAAAAAATAATCCGGAGGGTATGGAGCATGATTTTAAAGTCGAGCATCAGGGATATGTTTTCGATGTATACAAGATCGTACTGCATGCGCTCGATCATCTGGTCTACATCTTCTGCGTACCCAAACTGTACCATGCCCCAGGAGGTGAGTCCGGGCTTTGCTTTCAGCAGGTATTTGAAGTAGGGTGTGCGTGCGAGTATCTTGTTTACGTAAAATATCCGTTCCGGACGGGGGCCTACCAGGCTCATTTCGCTTTTCAGCACATTTACCAGTTGCGGCCATTCATCGATTCGCCATTTGCGCATGGTTTTGCCCCAGGGGGTGATGCGGGAGTCGTTCTGGGAGGAGAGAGCCGGCCCATCTTTCTCCGCATCCTGGTACATCGAACGGAATTTATAGATGATAAAAGGTTTGCCTTTATAGCCAATTCTTTCCTGCCGGAAAATAACGGGGCCTGGTGAAGAACGTTTGACACGGATGGCCACGTAGATCATGACGGGCGATAAGAAGATCAGGCCCAGGGCAGAACCGACGATGTCGACCATTCGCTTTACATTCAGTTGCCATTGCGGAATGAGGTTGGTGCTGATATTGGCGAGAACGGGGCTGAATACATTCTCGGTCTTCACAGAACCGGAAAGTATATTGATGGTGCTGGGGACTATTTTTATATCGACGTCTTTCTCGCTCAGCCTGGAAATAAGTGTTTCTGCTTGTTTCTCGGCATCGTCTGCCACGGCAATGACCACGAGATCTATTTTTTCGTGATCGATCACACTTTCGAGATCGTCCAGCGTGCCGAGCCAGGGGAGGTAGGCCGAGAGCCCGTTTTTTTCGTTGCTTAAAAAACCGCGGTAGTGGTACCCTGATCTGCGCAACTGCGTTTCCGTTCCTGCATAGAGGCGGGCAGATGTTTTGTGATCACCGGCGAGGATGGCCTTGAACTGAACGGTACCCTGCTGCACTTGTTTCTTAACAATTGCGAGTAATATCCACCTGCCCAATAGGGTGAGCAGGAACTGAAAAAGTATAAATGAACCAAGTGCAGTGTAGTAATAATGGCGCGTGTGATTTCGGTCATTCAACACCGTTATCAGAAAGATGACAAGGCAGCCGACTACTGCGGTGGACAGGGTAGAAGCCAGTTCGTTGATCCTTGATTTTTTGTAGAGTGAGCCATAGTTGCCGGCGAGGAAATAAAAGGCCAGCCAGAACAGGGGCAGAAAGGCCAGGCCGATCAAAAAGCTGCTGTTTACATCAAGCCGGTTTTGCCGGTAAATGGGTTCATGCAGCATGTTTTTGCGCAGCAGGGTGAAAAGTATCCAGGAAAGGACAGCCGCGAGGTAGTCGCTGAACATATACCATCCGATATGGATCTTTTTAGAAGAGGGCATTAGCAGGCTAAGCGTTGATGCTGGCGTTTTTTATTTTGGTAAGGATTTGATGGGCGATGTCCATTGCGCGGTAACCATCCACTTCGCTTACAATTGCTGGTGTATTATTTACGATGGCATCCCTGAATTTTTCCAGTTCCATTTTGATGGCGTTCACTTCGGGTACCTGCGGATTGAGGATAGCAATAGTGCGTTTACCGTGGGGCGTATCGAGGTCGAACGAAAATGCATCGAGATCACGGGGGCCCTTTAGTTTGATGATCTCTGATTTCTTATTCAGGAAGTCGATCCCGATATACGCATCTTTTTGGAATAAACGCATTTTGCGCATTCGTTTCATCGATATGCGGCTGCTGGTGAGGTTGGCCACACAGCCGTTGTTGAATTCGATGCGTACGTTGGCAATATCAGGTGTATCGGTCATCACGGCAACACCGCTGGCGGAGATCGCTTTTACTTCGCTTTTTACGAGGGTGAGTATGATATCGATATCATGAATCATCAGGTCGAGGATCACGCTCACTTCGGTACCGCGGGGATTGAATTGTGCGAGGCGGTGCACCTCGATGAACATGGGGTTGAGCTCAAGGTCTTTGACGGCCAGGAAGGCCGGGTTGAAGCGCTCCACATGACCCACCTGCATTTTGATATTGCTTTCTTTGGCCAGTTTTACCAGTCCGCGCGCTTCTTCCATGGTATGCGCGAGCGGCTTTTCCACGAAAACATGCTTTCCTTTTTTGATGGCGGCTTCGCAGATAGCAAAATGAAAGGGGGTGGGGGTGACGATATCGATGGCATCGCAGGCGTCCATCAGGGTATCGGGGTCCAGGAAGCGGGCGAGCTGGTATTTTTCGGTGACTTCCTGGGCGTTGCTGTCATCGGGGTCGTAAAAGCCCACCAGTTCAACGCCGCTGATCTCTTTCCAGTTATTCAGGTGGAATTTTCCCAGATGGCCTACCCCAAAAACGCCCAGTTTTATCATCGTGTATCTTATTGTGCGTCAAAGATAACAGAAAGGCTAACGCATTCCGGGGCGCGGCCGGAAGTGGGGAAAATATGTGCGGGTGTAAACCGATTGCGTGGGGCTGGATCAGGTTAACCGAAGCGATTTCCAATGGAGCTTGATCGGATTAACTAGTGCGTCGTCAACTTTTTCTCGCGTATGACAGTAAAGCTATAGGGCTTGCCAGTTTTGCGCGCGGCTTTTACAGCGGCGTCTGTAACTTCCAGCAGGCTGTAGTTACCGTGTCGGGTAAATTCTAAAGGCGCTGCATTGCCCTTTTTGCGTGCGGTTTTACGGGGGGTGGAGAAATGCCCTTTTTTCATTTCTTCGGCCAGTTTTTGGTAGTCCGTTTGTGTGGCCGATTGTAGCTCGATACGGGTGATAAAATTTGGCATAGGATGAAATTTTAAAATGTCATAAGGAGGGTAACAGACTACAAAACTAGGGTGAGAACGAACGGAAAAGCCCTGCGTATATTGTTAAATTCTTATGCTTTGGAGCTGGTTTATTTTTTTGGATATTCTTCTAAAAACTTTTTGGCAGAAGGTCAAAACGCTTATCTTTGCCCTCCTGAAAACGGCGAAATAAGTACATTATCAGCTGATTTTTAGTGTGTTGGATTGGTAGTTCAGTTGGTTAGAATGCCGCCCTGTCACGGCGGAGGTCGCGGGTTCGAGTCCCGTCCAGTCCGCAAAGCCTCACGTAAGTGGGGCTTTGTTGTTTAGATGCCTGTCTGGTTGAAAAGATATATCACAACTCGCCTCGCAGTGCATAGAGGTTTTCAACTGCATTGGATGTTGAAATTCTCATTGTTGTAGTGGTTTTCGCCCGAAATCCAATTAAAATCTTTCGTATTTTAAATTACGAGAGATATTCTCTGGCTCATAGCGTTCAAAGTTTAAAAGCAGGCAAGTAGAAGTCATGATGAAGGTTGCAATATCAAAGGTTGGCAAAGCAAAAAGAGCAGCGCAGTGGCCAGAGGCTGTTGACAATATTTTTGTCAACAACGACCCCCTGGTTACTATTGAGACAGGCAAGACGATGGCCAAGGCTTGGATCAAGACTATTGCTCAAGAGCAACAAAAGGATTATGCTCAGAATTTTGTCTTACGTATAATAGAAGCATATTGGGAGCAAATGTATGTGCAGGCGAATAGTAAGTACCCGCTGCCATTTTTGTTAAAGAAAATGGTGTCAAAAAAGCTTGATAAATCTGCCTTAGCAGTCGCAGAAGCAATAGGCACGTCTGCTTCAAGGATTGAAATAATCGACGCTTGCTATTTGATTGGCAACATTTATACGGCACTGTTGCCTGCAGGCCTCCGTTCTTCGGATGGAATATTCTACACTCCTCCATGCTTGTCAAATAGGCTAATATATCTTGCTGAAAGTAACGGCGTTGATTGGAAGAACGCCACTGTGCTTGATCCAGCATGTGGTAATGGTGCGTTTTTATTGCCAATCGGATTAAAAATCAAGTCTGTACTAAAAGGTTGCACAAGCGAACGAATCCTTGAACATATCGAAACGCATTTACATGGGTTTGAGATTGACGCTTTTGCGGGATGGATGTGCCAGGTTTTTATCGAGGTAGGACTAAAAAGCATTTTGATACAGTGTTCACGGAGAATTAAACCTTTAGTTAAGATTTGCAGTGCTCTCGATGAGAAAGTATGTGACTATTCTAGTGGGTTCGATTTAGTAATTGGGAACCCGCCATACGGAAAATTGAAACTCACAGAGGCCATTCGATTTCGTTTTGGTGCGAGTTTATACGGCCATGCAAATTTATATGGAATATTCACCCAATTGGCAATTGAGCTAACGGCTACAGGTGGAACTATTGCTTACCTCACGCCCACGAGTTTTTTGTCTGGTGAATACTTTAAAAAGCTTCGCCATTTTATCCGGAGTCAATCAACTCCTACGGATTTTGATTTTGTATCTGTAAGAAAAGGTGTCTTTGAAGATGTCTTGCAGGAAACAGTTATGGCTGTATATAAGAACGGCCTTTCAAATTGCAATGAAGTATACGTCAATCAGGTGACCACTTCAACAGGAGGGTATTGTAAAGTCGAAACATCTGGAAAATTCGAATTACCAGAGGATTTATCAGAACCTTGGATTTTGCCGAGGTTGCCAACGCAAGCTGGCGCAGTTCGTGCGATGCGGGGTTTAAATTTTCGACTTAGTGATTGGGGATACCGAGTAAGTACTGGCCCCCTCGTTTGGAACAGGCATAAGGGTCAATTGAAAGAAAAGAGCGGGCAAAACTGCTTTCCTTTGGTTTGGTCAGAATCAGTTTTACAAAATGGGAGTTTTAAGTTGAAAGCAGAAAAAGCAAATCACTTGCCTTATTTCAAATTTAAAAAGGGGGATGATTGGCTTGTTACTCGTCAAACTTGCATCTTGCTTCAGCGT
>JAGWTK010000237.1 GCA_028876035.1 Bacteroidota bacterium | reverse complement strand
CCTTCTCATCTTGCTTTTTCCTCGCGACATACCGGTGTTTTCACCCGTTTCAGTGACAAATGTTTCCTACCTTAGAAACATGTCTTCCATTCCTCTCTGCAATATTTTATTCCTGGATATAGAAACGGTATCGCAGCAGCCTTTGTATTCTATGCTGGATGATGACTGGCAGCAGCTCTGGAAGAAAAAAGCGGAGCAGTTGCTGAGGAACCGGGAGGAGGAAACACATGAGTCTATTTACAGTCGCGCTGCGATCTATGCTGAATTCGGTAAGGTAATCTGCATCAGTTGCGGCGTACTACAGGCAGAAGGCGGTCAACGAAAATTGCTGATGAAGTCGTTTTATGGCGACGATGAAAAACAGCTATTGATTGATTTTGCCGACATGTTGAACAAATGGACCCCCGGTCCGCCCAAATACATCTGTGCACACAATGGTCGCGAATTCGATTTTCCTTACTTGTGCCGGCGAATGATTGTCCACCGTATTCAGATTCCAACTTTGTTACAAACGGCCGGCAAAAAACCCTGGGAAGTAAACTTTCTCGATACCATGGAGCTCTGGAAGTTCGGAGACTATAAGAGTTATACCAGTTTAAATCTGCTCGCGCATACATTGGACATCCCCACTCCCAAAGACGATATCGATGGCAGCATGGTAGGCGATACGTATTGGCTGGAGAAAGATCTGCCCAGGATTGTTAACTACTGCCAGAAAGATGTAGTGACCGTGGCGCAGGTATATTTGCGGTTACAGGGAGAACAAATTATTTCGCCGGAGCAGGTGGAAATCAGGAACAGTCAGGTCATTTAAGATATAAGATATATTGATGTAAGATATAGGATAGTCAAGACTGCGTGTATTGGCAGCCCCGTGTGTTTATGTGGTCAAATAAAGAATCATGAAAAGGATAAACATCTCCTCCGGTGCAAAATGGGAACCGATTGTAGGATATAGCCGCGCTGTTCGTGTGGGCAATACCGTTGAAGTTACCGGCACGGTGGCCGTAGATGCGGAAAATAACCTCGTGGGGAAAGATGACGCCTATGCACAAACGAAATTCATCCTGCTAAAAATTGCCGGCATCCTGGAACAAGCGGGAGCATCCCTAAAAGACGTTGTCCGCACCCGTATGTTCGTCACCGATATCAGCCGCTGGGAAGAATACGGCCGCGCCCATGGCGAAGTGTTTGCTGAAATACTTCCTTGCACGTCGATGATTGAGGTGAAGGGGCTGATTGACAAGGAGTATTTGATTGAGGTGGAAGCGACAGCGATAGTAATGTAAGATGTAAGATATCTTGATTTGAGATATACCTTATTGCTGGAGGCCTAAGTATTTGCAAGCTGGCTTTTAGGCAAGGGCGCTTGTAAAGATTACTTTAGAAAATGTAAGATATAAGATATTTTGATTTGAGATATGCTTTATTCGGGAAGCATATTTAATGGAATGGTCGTTTTATGGCAGCTGCATTTGCAAACTTTGTCCAAAGCGCCTTCAATATGGACCGACAGCATGCAGGTGGATCGGTAGGGCTTGCGTAGAGAGATATCTTACATCAAAATATCTTAAATCTTACATCTCAGATAGCTAAATTTTGTGGCAATTGAACATAGAATCTCTCCAATCCTACTGTCTCTCCAAACCCGGCGTTGAAGAAACCCTTCCCTTTGGGCCGGATACACTCGTGTACAAAGTGATGGGCAAAGTGTTCCTGCTGACCTCCCTGGATGATCCGGACGGACTCCGGTTCAACGTCAAATGCGACCCCGCGCTGGCGGAAGAATTGAGAGAGGAATATGCCTGCGTATTACCGGGTTACCATATGAACAAGAAACATTGGAATACGATTGTGGTGGATGGATCGGTGCCGGCGAAAAAACTCAAAGAATGGATTGACCATTCTTATGAATTGGTCGTGAGTAGCCTGCCTAAAAAACTGCGCGACGAACTGAGCTGACTGCTCCACATGCTTTAATTTGCAATCTCACCAAGTTTTTGCTCCTTGACCAATACATCCCTGCAAAGCAAACTGCCGGATACAGGCACCAGCATCTTCACGGTGATGAGTGCGCTCGCCACCGAGTATGGTGCGGTTAATCTCGGACAAGGTTTTCCCGATTTCCCCATGAGCGCGGAACTGACGGCACTGGTCAACAAAGCCATGCAGGATGGTTTCAACCAATATGCGCCGATGCAGGGTTACCTGCCCTTGCGGGAAGCACTTGCTCAAAAAGCAGCGGATCTCTACCATGCATCCATTGACCCCGCTACGCAAATCACGATAACACCCGGCGGCACCTATGCAATCTATACAGCGCTTACAACCTTACTGCGACCCGGTGATGAAGTGATAGTTTTTGAACCAGCCTATGATAGTTATATACCCAATATTGTGGTAAATGGCGCCGTGCCGGTGCTGATCAACCTGGCTTTTCCGGATTATTCGATCGACTGGACCCTGGTCCGCCAAAAGATCACACCACGCACACGGATGATCATGCTGAATTCACCGCACAATCCCACGGGCTCAGTCTTGCGCGAACAAGACATGATCGCATTACAATCCATAGCCGAAGAATTCAATTTGTACGTGCACAGCGACGAAGTGTATGAGCATTTAATTTTCGACGGACTAGCCCATCAATCCGTCCTTCGATACCCAAAACTGCTGCAACGCGCCTTTGTTAGTTTTTCCTTTGGTAAAACCTACCACTGCACCGGCTGGAAATTAGGCTATAGCATTTCATCGCCTGCGCTGATGGCTGAATTCAGGAAAGTACACCAGTTCAATTGCTTCAGCTGCCATACCCCTTCGCAGGTAGCGCTGGCTGAATTTTTACAAAATAGAGACGCCTACCTGTCACTCGGTGCCGAAATGCAGGCGAAGCGCGATTATTTCCAGTCGCTCATGCAGCAGGAAACCATTTTCACAGCATTGCCCAGCTATGGCAGCTATTTCCAATGTTACCAGTATGAACGCATCAGCGATGAAGCTGATACTGCATTGGTACAAAGAATGACAAAGGAGTACAAGGTTGCGGCCATACCCGTCTCGGCGTTCTACCAAACCGGACTCGATAACAAAGTGATTCGTTTTTGTTTTTCCAAAAAGAAGGATACGATCGACAGGGCCATAGAACGCCTGGCAAAAATTCGATAACGCATACAACAAGGGAAGACGCAACGTGCTTGCAAGAAAATACCATGGCATCGGATTTATGTTACTCGCCGCAGCGGGCTTCTCGCTCATGGGCGGTGCCGCCCGCTTGCTCAAAGGCAGTTTTACGGCCGGACAACTGGTTTTCTACCGCAACCTCGTGGGTTTATTGTTTTTATCGGTTGGATTGATCCTCAAACCACCGGTTAGCAAGGGTGGTAAAACCGGCTGGCTGATCTTCCGCGGGTTTATGGGCACCGTGGCCTTGTACACCTTATTGTATTGTATTCTCCACCTGCCCCTGGGAACGGCCATGACCTACAACCTCACTTCAGCGATCTTCATCGCGCTGTTCTCTTTTCTGCTGTTCAAAGAATTCCACGGACGACGTGTATTGTTTGCATTGCTCCTGGGTTTTACCGGCATGCTCCTGGTGTATCGTCCTGCCATGCATTTTCCCTGGTATTATCACCTGGCCGGATTGATCTCCGGTGTGTCTTCCGCCATCGCTTATCTCACCGTTGGTCGCCTGAACAAATACTACGATGCCCGGGTGATCGTATCCGCATTTGTGATCAGTGGCGTGCTGATCCCGGCTACGTGTATGCTCATCCGTTATATCGGCGGATTTGCGGCAGATGAAGTATTTCTCCCGGCGTTTAAATGGCCGCGGGGAATCGAATGGTTCTATATTTTGTTGCTTGGATTAACGGCGCTGGGCGGACAATACTTCGTAACCCGTGCCTATGGGGCCGATAAAGCAGGGATCGTTTCTGCGGTGAGTTATGCGAATATTGTATTCTCCGTATTTATTGGCATGATGCTGGGAGATGCATTCCCCGACTGGATGTCGCTCTCCGGCATTTGCTGTATCGTGCTAAGTGGAATCATCGTATCCCTTGTAAAGCGCCGGCAAGCCGATAGCCATCCCATAACTGATGACAATATATTATTGAAAGAAGACCGATCAAAAACAGCGTGAACTAAGATGGAACAACAAATCAAGATTATGGCGGTATCGGGTAGCCTGCGTAGCAGTTCATCGACTACCCGTGTGCTGGAAGCACTGCAAGCCAGGTTGGAACAATATGGCAGCTATTTTTTGTTTAAGGGTCTGGCCGCAATTCCTCCTTTCGACGACGCTAATGAAACACCTATCGAAGTGACCGTGTGGCGGCAACACCTGCAGGAAGCCGACGCCGTCTTGATCTGTTCACCGGAATATGCTTTTGGCATTCCTGGTGCATTGAAGAATGCCATTGATTGGACAGTCGCCTCCGGTGAATTGGTGAACAAGCCCCTGGCATTGATCACCGCTGCGACCAGTGGTGAAAAAGCACACGCGGCCTGGCTGGACGTCTTCAATGCACTTTCGGCCAATATTACACCCGAGCGTTCCGTACTGATTTCCCATGTACGCGCCAAAATTGATGGAAAAGGAAATATCACAGATCCTCCTGCCGCAGAAGCGATAAAAATATTAATCGATAGCCTGGTCACTTCCGCATCAAGTTCAGTGACCGCCGGCAATTAAACCTGCTGTTTTCTGCTTTATATTTGAGCAAACAGCTTACAATGAGAAGACTTTTCCTGCTCGTTTGTTTATTTTCTTTTTTCAAGGCAGATGCACAGGTACTACCCATGCGCGAACAGGCGCGGGTGATGAATGAATTGTTGAATGAACGCCTGAACAACCTGTTACCATCACTCATGGAAAAAACGGGCATCGATATGTGGGTGCTGATTACGCGCGAATACAACGAAGACCCGGTTATCAAAACCATGCTCCCCGCTGAATGGCTCTCTGCACGCCGCAGAACCATCCTGGTATTTTATAATAATCCCGCTAAAAAGCAATTCGAAAAATTGGCGATCGCCCGTTACAGTGTAGGTTCAGAAATCAAAGCATCCTGGGACATGCAGAAATTCCCCAACCAATGGGATGCCCTGGTAGATGTAATCAACAGTCGGAATCCGTTAAAGATCGCGGTGAATACCTCCGCCAATTTCGCGCATGCCGACGGACTCGATCATACCGAATACACAGAACTGCTTGCAAAACTGCCTGCTGCATTCAAAAGCAAAGTAGTCTCCGCAGAAAACCTCGCAGTTGCCTGGATGGAAACGCGTACCCCCCGCGAGATGCAAATCTATCCACAGCTGATAAATGCCACGCATAAGATCATCGAAGAAGGATTCTCGGAAAAAGTAATCACACCGGGTATTACCACCACCGATGATCTTGTTTGGTGGTTCCGCGAAAAGATCCGCGCGATGGGCTATGATACCTGGTTTCAGACTTCGGTGTCCATTCAAAGAAACGACAGCCAGTCGTTCGATCACCTCAGCGCTTTTTCTAAACCAGCCAATGAAGAACTGATCATTCCCGGCGATCTCCTGCACGTCGATATTGGTATTACCTACCTCCGTTTGAATACCGATATCCAGGAACACGCGTATATCCTTCGTCCGGGTGAAACAGCAGTCCCCGTGGATTTGCAGCAGGCCTTTGCCAGGGCAAATCGTTTGCAGGACATCCTCACCGGGCAGTTTAAGGAAGGCAAGACGGGTAATCAAATCCTCGCGGATGCATTGTCACAAGCCAAGCGCGAAGGCATCGAACCCAGCATATATACTCATCCGATTGGTTACAACGGGCATGCGGCCGGTCCCACCATTGGTCTCTGGGATCAACAAAACGGTGTGCCCGGCAGCGGCGATTTCCCCATGCACCTGAACACGGCGTATTCTATCGAACTCAATGCTGCTTCGGCCATCCCTTCCTGGAACAATAAAACCATCCGCATCATGCTGGAAGAAGATGGATTTTTCGGCGGGCAGGGATTTAGGTACATCGGGGGAAGGCAGAAAGAGATATATCCTGTACCCCGGAGGTTTGAGCGTCTGGCAGACTAAACTTCATTTACCACGTATAATTTAAGATATAAGATATTTTGATATAAGATATACCACCAGCTCGGCAGACAGCGACGAGCAAAATATCTTACATCAAAATATCTTATATCTAATATTACCCATATTTCCTTTCGTCAGCGCACATCAAAATAATACAGAAAATATTTATTA
>JAGWTK010000236.1 GCA_028876035.1 Bacteroidota bacterium | reverse complement strand
CAATTTCTCTCCTTCAGCAGGCTGCATCCTTTCGCTGAGGAAATTGTAGGCGAGCAGGCTTTCCATGCGGATACCCTCTGCCTGGCAAATATCATAGAGCGTTTCACCAGGCTGCACGACATGAATGGGGTTGGCGCCTGTTTTTCGTTTGCGTTGCAGGTACAGGAGTTGGTCCTCTTTCAGCACATCGCCATCGTTGAGATCATTAAAGTCCAGCAAACGTGCAAATGATATCCGTCCTTCTTCCGCCACGGAAAGCAATGCCGTACCGGCTTTCGCAAACACTACGCGCGTATCGTTGATCCGGAACTCGCCAGACGGATATTCCGGGTGTGCAGGACGTACCGGCAGCTTTACGTCATTGGTAGCTGGTACACTTTGTATGACCACTGAAGAAGTGCCCATATCGGCATTGGTGGTGTTTCCTGCCACTGCAACGATGGATTGCTCCGGCATCTGCCTTTTTCCCATTGCTACCAGGGTGTATTGCTGCAGATCATAATCTTCAATCAGCTTAATCAGGATTTGCGCATACCGGTAATTGGTCGCATAGCCCGCCTGCCTGAGACCGCTTGCCCAGGCTTTATAATCCTGTGGGTCGAGTTGAAAAAGAAAACCATAGCGGGGGCTGCTGCGGAGAAAATCGGAATGGTCGCGATAGGATTCTTCAGGATGGCCATAACTGCGAAAACATTCACCGCGAGCATCATCGTCGTGGTACACGCGATCGCCCGTCCAGCTGGTTTTGCATTTTATCCCAAAATGATTGTTCGATTTTCTGACCAGCTCACTTTTGCCGGCCTGGGTTTCATGAATGCCTTGTGCGAGTGTGATGGCTGCCGGAACGCCGGTGCGCTGTTCTTCAGCGATGGCGATATCGCGGTAGGCATTGATATAAGAAACGATGTCATCAGACCGCTGTGCTTTCGCACCGATCGAAATCAACAACAAACAACCAATCAACCTTGCGTGCATAGTTATTTCTTAAGTATCAGCATCAGACCATCCCTTATGGTCAGCAAAATATGTTCAACACTTTTATCCTGGCGAACATGTTCGTTAAAGGCCTGGATGGCTTTGGCATTTTTTCCTTTCAGGGATTCCTCCAGCACTTCTCCGTGAAAAAATACATTATCGGCCAGGATCACTGCTCCTTTCCTCATTGTTGGAACCAGCATATCGTAATAATGGATATACCCGGTTTTGTCGGCATCGATAAAAACCAGGTCCCAATTTTCCTTCAGTGCAGGAATGATTTCCAACGCATTACCACGGTGCAAAATTATTTTATCCCGGTCATCTGACAAGTTAAAATTTCGCTGTGCCGTGTCGGCATCTTCTTCTCGGTATTCGATGGTATGGAGTTGCCCTCCTGAAGCCAGTCCTTTCGCGAGACAAAGGGCACTGTACCCGGTAAACGTTCCGATTTCAAGGATGCGTTTTGGCTGAAGAAGACGACTGATAAATGTTAAAAACGCGCCTTGGGTATGTCCGCTCAGCATATGTGCTTTCGGATGGGCGTTTGTTTCCCGGTGAACGCGTGCGAGCAGCTCGTCTTCCGGACTGGTGAACTGCGCGGCATATTGTTCTGCGAGTGGCAGGATCAAATCCATAAACACCGTTTCCGCAAAGATAGGCCGTCTTAACGGGAAGGATAGCCCGTTTAGAAATTGGGTTGCAGGGCATGTTTGCTGTAGAACTGCAATACATGTTCTACTACTTCCTCCGCCGTATCTACCATTTTCAGCAAATCGAGATCCGGTGCTGAAATATTTTTTTCTTTGTTCATCATCACGTTTTCCATCCAGCTCATCAATCCACCCCAATACGATGAACCCACCAGGATCAATGGTACCTGGGTCATTTTACCGGTTTGGATGAGGGTAGCCACTTCAAAGAATTCGTCCATTGTACCGAATCCGCCCGGCATCATCACAAAACCCTGTGAGTATTTGGTGAAGAGTGTTTTGCGGACAAAGAAATTATCGAAATGAAGGTTGGCATCGCGATCGATAAAATGGTTGGCTTCCTGTTCAAAAGGCAGTTCAATGTTAAGGCCGACCGATTTTCCGCCGCCCAGTTGCGCGCCTTTGTTCGCCGCTTCCATAATGCCGGGGCCGCCACCAGAGATGATACCGAAGCCTTCTTCGGCGAGGCGCTTCCCAATTTCTACGGTAAGATCGTAGTAAGGATTTTCTTCAGCGGTACGGGCGCTGCCGAAGATAGAAATACAAGGTCCGAGTTTGGCAAGTGCCTCGAATCCGTCGACAAACTCTGCCATGATTTTAAAAATCTGCCAACTACTTTGTGCTTTTGATTCACTCCACCGGCGCTGCTTGCTCAGCTTAATCGTATCGTTCATACAAGGCTGGGTTTAAAAGGATCTGTCAAAAAAAGGCAATCATTGATAAAGACAAGAAATGCCACCGTGGCGGTTGTTCCGACCGTCGATGGCACCATTATTACAACGGCAATTGACCGGTTTTAGTTTATGCGAGCGCTGGTTTTTTTGAGATTATTAACAAGCCAATGAATGTAAGCAAGCCGTTAATTACCAGCAATTCCAGGCCAATTTCAAAGGAACCAAAAATGCGTTTTTGGTTGAGATCAATGAAGAAACAGATGATAGGTGCAGCAAGGCAAACCCAGGGAACGAGCTTATCATTAACAGGACGTTTGGTGAGCATGCCAAACGAAAACAAACCCAGTAAAGGTCCGTAGGTATACGCAGCTACTTTCAGAATAACATTGATCATGCTGGGGCTATTCACCCATTTATAAATTAAAACGAACAATAGAAAAACGGCTGCGAAGCCGAGATGAATACGCTGTCTGAACTTTTTCTTTTGTGCATCGTCCCAGTCGTTCCGGCGCTGCAGTCCGAACAAATCAATACAGAATGAAGAAGTAAGTGCTGTAATGGCTCCATCTGCACTGGGGAACAAAGCAGAGATCAGGGCGATGATAAATATGACAGAAACAATATGCGGCATGTATTGCAGCGCAATGATGGGAAACAGTTTATCTCCACCTGCCTTTACATCGCCAATCATAAATATTTTTCTGCCATTTTCCAGTACAAAATGGCCGCCGACCGACTCACCGTACAGGTACAACAGGCCACCCAGGAAAAGGAACAGTACAATCACTACCAGCAGGATGAAGCCGAGCGTTACAACATTCTTTTGGGAATCGGCCAGGCGTTTAACGGAAATATTTTTTTGCATCATCTCCTGGTCCATGCCCGTCATCGTGATGGTGATGAATGCACCTGCAACAATTTGTTTCAGGAAGAAAAGTTTACTATCTGGATTGGTGAACCAAATTTTGTCGTATCCCCTGTCTTTCATAGCGGAAAGGCTTTCGCCGATGCCGAGGTGAAGATGAGAAAGTATATACCCGACACAAATGACAAGTCCGGCCAGCATGCAGGTCGTCTGCAGGGTATCTGTCCAAACGATCGTTTTTACCCCACCTTCATAGGTGTACAGTAAAATCATGGCGAGTATGACGATGGTGGTTAACCAAAACGGTACGTGAAAGCTGGAGAGAATTGCCTCCTGCAGGATATTCACGACGAGGTACAACCTGGCGGTTGCTCCCAGTGTACGCGAGAGTATAAAAAAAGAGGCGCCTGTTTTGTAGGCGGTAAAGCCCATGCGTGTGCTCAGGTAGTTGTAAATAGACGTGAGGTTAAGCCTGTAATACACCGGTAACAATACGAACGCGATCAGCAGGTAGCCGATCAAATACCCGATGGTAATCTGAAAATAGGCAAAGGACTCGTTGGCCACAGCACCGGGCACACTTACGAAAGTAACACCGCTCAGCGATGTGCCGATCATTCCAAAAGCCACCAGCATCCAGTTGGAGTTACGGTTGCCAATGAAAAATGAGTCGTTGTTGGAGTTGCGGGAAGTAAACCAGGCAACCACGAGCAGGATCACAAAGTACACGATAATAAACGAGAACAGCAGCAGGGGCGACATAGGCTTGGTTGACTGTTTATTTTTCTGACAGCAATATAAAATATCTTTGAAGGTATAAAAGTCTTTGTTAAGTTGTGATCCGGTTTCGCTCCTTTTAAAATTAAAATCACCATGACCATCGAATCAGTAGCGGTTTTCTGCGGATCAAAAATGGGACAGAACCCGCTCTACAAAGAACATGCGGCAGAGCTGGGTAAATACCTGGCCATGCTAAAGCTGAAACTGGTGTATGGAGGTGCCAAAGAAGGATTAATGGGTGTGGTGGCAGACGCTGCGCTTGCCAATGGTGGCGCGGTGATGGGCGTTATTCCAAAAGTACTGACAGCCTGGGAGCACCAGCACGACGGACTTACTGAACTTGCAGTAGTACCGGATATGCATAGCCGAAAAAAGATGATGTACGATATGAGCGATGCGGCCATTGTGTTACCCGGCGGCTTCGGCACGCTGGATGAACTTTTTGAAATGCTCACCTGGAACCAGCTCAAGATCCACGACAAAAAAATTTATTTGCTCAACTCGGCAGGCTTTTACAGCCACCTGATCAACCACCTGCGCGTACTGGAGAAAGAAGGTTTACTCTATGAAACGGTAGAAGACAGGATCGTACTTTGCAATACGCCGGTGGAACTCTTTAACAAGATCGGTTGATTACAATCCTATATTATACCCAAAGCTGAAAAAAGGACGGGAGCCATAAGGCGTGCGGTTGTTCTGCAACAAATCGTACTGGATCATGATTATAAAAGCGCTGTTACCGCCGCCGGATAATGCACCACCCACACCCCCGAGCAGTGATGGGGTAATTTCGCCGTTGTATTTATAAGGCGGTGTGAGACCATCATAATACTTGCGTTTGCCCCAGGTATAGTTCATTTCCGGCTGTAATTGCAGAAATACCTGCTGGATGGGATACACCCGGCCAAATATATTCAAACCGGCAACACCATAGTTGGTACGCGAATATTCAACACCATTGGTATAATAGTCTTTCTGACTTGAATAGATAAAGTTCACGCCTGCGCCGGCCGCGATATAATCATTGAACCGATATCCCAGTTGCGGAGATACATTCACCAGTGTATAGTAAGAAGAAAAGTTGAGTCCAAGGTTACCACCGATGAACAACCTCGATTTATCAAAACCTTTGGGTGCTTCTTGTTTTTCCGGTTGTGGTTCCTGGTCCTGGGCATGTGCCAGGCCTGCAAAAACAAGCAAACTAAACAACAGGGTGTATTTCATACGATTGTTTTGTTAGGCAAACCAACGCAATAAACGGTAGCGCCGGTACTAAAGACTTGTTAAGGAAGCATTTTACCCGCGTTCAGAATATTGTTTGGATCGAATACTTTTTTTAGCTGGCGCATCAGGTCCAGCTGGCGATCACTGAACACAATGTCCATAAACCCTTTTTGAACCAGACCGATCCCATGTTCGCCACTGATGGTGCCGCCGAGACTTTTTACCAGCGTAAACAAAGCGCGCAGGCTTTCCTGCATCACCGGATCGTCCTGGCTGTTGCTTCCATCTTTCTTTTTGATACGGATATGGAGGTTGCCATCACCTGCGTGACCATAGCATACCGCGTGAAAGCCATACTGTTCGCCCAGCGCTTTAACGCCTTTTATCAAAGCAGGCAATTCGGCCCTGGGCACTACGGTGTCTTCCTCGATAAGATAACCATCCAGCTTAACCGCTTCGGCAACCCGACGGCGCAATTGCCAGAGGGCCGCTTTTTGTTGTGCATCGTCGGCAAAAAAGATATCGCCCGCACCAAAGCTTGTGAGTAGTTCCCCAATGGCTTCCATTTCGGCCATTAGCACCTCCATGTTATTACCATCGGTCTCTACGATCAGGTGCGCCGCAATACCGGGGTCTACCGGCACAACGCTGGTGCCCACCATTCTGCTTACTATCTGCAGGGCATCGATCTCTACCAGTTCCAATGCACTGGGAACAAAACCGGCCCGAAAAATAGCACTTACTGCTTCACTTGCTTTTTCCAATGATGCAAACGGTGCAAGCATCAGCAGATCATATTTGGGGAGTGGAATCAGCTTTAATACAATTTTGGTAACAATGGCCAATGTGCCTTCACTGCCTACAATCAGGTGCGTAAGGCTATAGCCAGTGGAGTTTTTAAGGGTGTTTGCACCTGTCCACATGATTTCACCATCGGGCAACACGATTTCCAGGTTGAGTACGTAGTCGCGTACCACCCCGTATTTCACTGCTTTGGGGCCACCACTGTTTTCGGAGATATTACCCCCAATAAAACAGGAACCCCGGCTACTGGGATCGGGT
>JAGWTK010000235.1 GCA_028876035.1 Bacteroidota bacterium | reverse complement strand
CTATATCGACCGGCATATCGCAACCAATAAAACGATCATTCTCCTTGATAATTCCGCCAACTTTCGCGCACGCAGTATTGTGAAGCAGATTCTCAATGGCAAACCGTATGCGCTGCCGCGCACACAACTGATCAGCAACGTTCGGTTGCTGGATGGTACAGGTGCACCCGCCGTAGCGTCGAATCTAAGAATAGTAGAGGACCGCATCAGCGATACCGGCCAGTTGCAACCCTTTCCCGGCGAACCGGTAGTCGACGGCAGGGGGTTAGTGCTGGCTCCGGGTTTTATTGATAGTCATAGTCACCATGAACGCGGTTTCCAGCGTGATCCCTCGGCTATTTCCTGCACCAATCAGGGCATCACTACCATCGTAACTGGCCAGGATGGTGAATCCATCCCGGTTGATTCACTGAAAGCAATGCTGGCCATGCAGCCTGTAAGCGTGAATGTGGCCACCTATACCGGTCATGCTTCACTCAGGGAGAAAGCGATGAAGGGGGATGTGCTGCGGGCAGCATCGACTGCCGAAGTTGATGCGATGAAGCAGTTGCTGAAGGAGGACATCGAAAAAGGTTCGCTTGGATTATCAACCGGACTTGAATACGAGGAAGGGTTTTATTCCACAAAGCAGGAAGTGATCAGCCTCGCCAAAACAACGGCGGCTATGGGTGGCCGTTATATCAGTCATATCCGGAGCGAAGATGTTAACCTCCTGTCTTCGATCGAAGAAATTATTCAAATCGGGGCAGAAGCCAGGCTACCGGTGCAAATTTCTCACTTCAAAATTGCATTGCGCAGCAAATGGGGAACTGCCACCGGCTTACTGGCAAGGCTGCAGCAGGCAAGGGCCGCCGGCGTGAATATTACTGCCGATGTATACCCTTACACGATGTGGTCCTCTACGCCCCGCGTACTCTTCCCTAAAAAAGATTTTGAAAACGAAGCCAGTGCTGCCTATGCCGCCCGTGAACTGTTTGACCCTGCTGCTTCCGTGATAACGCATTTCTCCGCCAACAGCGCCTACGAAGGAAAGACCATCAGCCAGATCGCAATCATGCACAATGAGTCGGATCCCAAAGCGTTGATACGGATAGTTCGGGAGGCTGGTTCAGACGGGGCCGCCATTGCAGGCGCTTCGATGAGCGAGGATGATGTAGTAAATTTCATGAAATGGAACTACAGTAATATTTGTTCCGATGGCGCAGATGGTGGTCATCCCCGCGGGTACGGAGCTTTTACGCGTGTGCTGGGCCGTTATGTGCGCGAACAAAAAATCATGCCACTGGAAACGGCCATCTATAAAATGACTGGTCTTACCGCGGAGCACCTGGGTTTCACCAATCGCGGACTGATCGCCCGGAATTATTTTGCTGATTTGGTGTTATTCGATCCCGCGACTGTTGGCGATTGGTCCACTATGACCGATTCCAAAGAGCTGTCGGCCGGCATCGAAATGGTTTGGGTCAACGGGCAGCTGGTGTACCAGCAGCAACAGGCGACCCCCGCCCGCCCGGGCCGCTTCATTGCACATGAATAAACGTGCGTCATTTTATTGTCAGTTTCCGGCTTGCGTAAACCGTATTTCTGAAACCGTAACAATGCAGTCTTTCTTCGGAGCTTCCTTTGTAGTCTAAAAAGGACGCTTATGACGAAGAAAGGACTGACTGGTTTTACGACGCTACTCATTGCGCTATCTTGTTTTTCAAAGCTGCACGCACAACAGCAGCTGCGCGGATATATCTTCACAGCTGACAGTGTGCCCGCAACCGGGGCCACCGTTTCCCTGAAAGGCACCCGTAAATCAACGCTGAGCGATAGCACCGGTTTTTTTGAGCTGCATCATCTGAAAGCGGGTGTGTATGTAGTACAGGTTTCCTTTGTGGGATGGAAAATGCAGGAGCTTGCCGTTGAGCTGCAGGCGAACGAAACAGCACCCGTCGAAATTCGGCTAAAAGCAGATGCCAAACAGCTGGAAGAAGTTGTGGTCAATGCCCGGAAAAATGTGAACGAACGACAATCCGGCGTTTCCCGGCTTCCGGTCAGCAATTTCAACCTTCCACAATCCATTGGCTTTATCAGCAACACACTGATTCGCGATCAGCAGGTCACCCGGGTAGGTGATATCATTAAGAATGTTGCCGGTGTTTCACTCACCCAAAATCGGCTGGGTGTAAACGAAACCTTCACGGCAAGAGGATACAGCATTGGCACCAACGGTAGTGCAGGCAGCCTGTTGAAGAACGGGTTGCTCACCAATACCGCAGGCATGGCCGAAGCGGCTACCCTGGAATCGATAGAAGTATTGAAAGGCAGCTCATCGATGCTCTACGGTAATGTGTCCGGCGGCATGGTGATTAACCTGGTTACCAAGAAACCGAAATTCGATTGGGGTGGCGAACTTAAAATGCAGGCCGGTTCTTACCAACAGTATAAACCCATCATTGATCTGTACGGTCCGCTGTCAAAGCATATTGCATTTCGTGTGATTGGCACCTACGAGAACGACAAGAGTTTTCGCGATGTAGTTCAAACAAAACGCTGCTATGTCAACCCCTCCTTTCTGTTCAAGCTAAGCGATAAAACCAGTTTGCTGGTACAGGGTGAATACCTCAAAGCGAACAGCACGCCGGATTTTGGTATTGGCGCCCTGGACAGTGGCCGGGCATTGCCCACCGCAATTCCCATTTCCCGGTTTATCAATACCCGCTGGGCTTATAATCATGTAACACAGCACAGCGTTTCTTTTGATCTGCGGCACCAGTTTAATGATGACTGGGCTTTGAGCGCCGCAGGCGTATCGCAGCAAACCGATGTAGATTCCTATGGTGCAGGATTGCCCAATACTGTTGCAAAGAACGGCGACTGGCGCAGACCACTGGCCCGGGCGCATACAGTCGAGAATTTAGTAACGACACAATTGAATCTTACCGGCCGCATTAAAACAGGTCCGCTCTTGCACCAGCTGTTGTTCGGGACCGAACTTACCCGAATCGTTACAAAAACAGATGCATTTCGGATTACCCGCAATGGAAGCGTTCTAACTGTATACGATACAATTAATATCCTTAACCCTGCTTTGTACCAGCAACGCACCGATATCCCCGATGCCGCGCTTACCACGGTGACGACAGCGCCCGGCAACCGGTTCGGTGTATATGTACAGGATTATATTCACCTGACTGATCGTTTGAAAGTATTGGCAGGCGTCCGCTGGAGCTGGCAGGAAACCGTTCCTACCAGTATTCTTACCGTGGCCACCCAAACAACAGCATTGGGTGGACTAACTGCTTACAACAAAGCATTCTCCCCCAAGCTTGCACTGGTGTATCAACCGCTCACGAATATTTCAACCTATGCTAGCTACGCGAGCAATTTTACCATCAACAGCGGGACTGATATTTACGGACAATTGTTAAAACCATCCATCATTGATCAATATGAACTGGGCGTGAAGAATAATTTCTTTGAAAACAAACTTTCGGCGAACCTAAGCATCTACCGAATCATCAACAGCAACCTCGCGCAGCAGGCAGAATACAAAGCAGATGGTACGCCCAATACAGATGCGAATGTGAAAGAATTGCGCGGACAAACCACCAGCGACGGACTGGAACTGGACTTTACCGCATCTCCTTCTTCCAATCTTTATTTCATTGCGGGATATGGCTACAACAACATGCGGTTTACCAAAACAACCGGTGCAAAAGGATCCAATATTGAAGGGGAACGACTGGTGAACAACCCTTTGCACACCGGGAATTTTACCGCTTTCTATAGCTTTTGCCAAAAATCGCTAAAGGGATTAAAACTGGGCTTGTCTGCATTCTATACCGGTGCCCGTTTTGGTGGATACAATAACACCGTTGGACAATCGCTGAGTGGCAGCCGGCTTATTCCATTGAATGATTTTGCAACATTCGATGTATCGGCAGCTTATACTATCAAGAAGATTTCACTACAGGTTCGGCTGTCCAATATCTTCAATGCACAGAGTTACCTGGTCCACGATAATTACAGTATTAGTCCGATTAACCCGCGCATGCTGTCTGTAACGCTTGCTTATTCATTCCACGCCAGCCCAAAAAAATAGTAGAAGTAGCGGTCATCAATACGGGCGAACCACGCGTCTTCCAATAATAGAAGACGCGTGCTTTTCTGGCGTTCTTTCCCAAAAGTTGGGGTTCCCTTCATCTTTTATCGGAAAGTACTGTTGCAGATGACTTATCGCGAATAAACTTCGAGGATCGACGGTTTACGCTCCGGAATGTGCCGGCTCAAATCAATTGGTCAAAAGGAAAATTTTGTCCGTCACGAGCCTGGTAATCAAATCATCTTATTCACCGATCTCAGACAAACTCTCTTTTGCCGCCAGGATAGTAGCATCCAAATCGGCATAGCTGAGCGCATCGTTTAAAAACCAGCTTTCAAAAGCAGAGGGTGGTAAATAGATACCGCGGTTTAACATGGCGTGAAAGAAACGGTTGAACTTCTTATTATCCGCCGCGGCCGCTTGTGCGAAATTGGTAACCGGCTTTCCGCTAAAATGGACACTGATCATTGAACCCAGCTGGTTGATAACATAGGCATGTCCTGATTCGCGCAACACTTGTTGCAGCCCATCCCGTAAATAAACCGTCTTTTTTTCGAGACTGTCGAACCTGCCGGGATTGTTTTTCAATTCAGTCAGCAAAGTATAGCCAGCAATCATCGCAATGGGATTGCCGCTGAGCGTGCCCGCCTGGTACACGTTTCCCAGTGGGGCGATGTGTTGCATGATTTCTTTTCTACCACCGAAAGCGCCTACCGGCATACCTGCTCCAATCACTTTTCCGTAAGTAACAAGGTCCGCGTTGATTTTTAATCTTTCCTGTGCACCACCAGCCGCCAGGCGAAAACCTGTCATCACTTCATCGAAGATCAACACGATGCCTTCCTGCGTACAAAGTTTGCGTAAGCCTTCCAGAAAACCTGGCTTTGGCAATATGCAGCCCATATTTCCCGCTACCGGTTCAATGATGATGGCCGCTATTTCACCTTTGTGTGCTGTGAGCAATGCTTCTACCGCATTCAGATCATTGTACGCGCAGGTGAGGGTATCGTTGGACACGCCGCCCGTAACGCCCGGCACGGTTTGAATATCAAATGTAGCTACGCCGCTTCCTGCTTTCACCAGAAACGCGTCGGCATGGCCATGGTAACAGCCTTCGAACTTGATGAATTTGTTTCTGCCGGTATAACCGCGTGCTAGCCGGAGCGCGCTCATACAGGCTTCTGTTCCGCTGCTCACCATACGCACCATGTCGATACCAGGTGCCATGCTACGGATGAGCTCTGCCATTTCGATTTCCAGTTCGGTGGGTGCACCGAAGCTGGTAGAACCGTAGGCTTTTTCACGAATCGCTTCGATTACTGACGGGTAGGCATGACCGAGAATCATCGGACCCCAGGAAGCAATATAATCGATGTACTTGTTACCAT
The DNA here is from genome assembly GCA_028876035.1 of Bacteroidota bacterium. GTDB lineage: Bacteria > Bacteroidota > Bacteroidia > Chitinophagales > Chitinophagaceae > JACMLD01. The sequence continues at coordinate 818 of JAGWTK010000235.1, read as the reverse complement.
CGGCATCATAGAGATAAGCGCCCTCAGCACGTTTCATAAAAAGCGGCGTTCCGCCTACACTCTTAAATGCACGTACGGGAGAGTTTACGCCGCCTGGAATACTCCGGCAGGCGCGGTCAAACAGGGACTGGCTTTTGCTGATATCCATATTAGGAGCGGATAAATGAATCCGAACCGCAAAATTAAATCATTCCGGCTGCCAATCTTGATCGTAACAGGTGAATAAGATCAGGCTGCACTGTGAAAACCGGTAACTTAGCGAAAACAGCAAGATGGAATACAGGCAACTGGGTGCATCCGGACTTAACGTGCCGGTGCTGAGTTTTGGAACAGCCACGTTTGGTGGCGGTACAGCATTTTTCAAGGCCTGGGGCAGTACCCAGGTAGAAGAGGCCACGCGCATGATCAACACCTGTATGGACGCAGGCCTGAACATGTTCGACACGGCCAACGTGTATTCTAAAGGCATGGCTGAGGAAATATTGGGTAAGGCCATCAAAGGTCAGCGTGATAAAATGATCATCTCCACGAAGGCGACTTTTACGATGGGAGAAGGCCCCAATGAATATGGATCGTCGCGGCAACATCTGGTAAAAGCCTGCGAAGACAGCCTGCGCCGCCTGCAAACGGATTACATCGATATCTACCACATGCATGGCTTCGACGCAGTAACACCAGTGGAAGAAACCCTGAAAACACTCGACCAGCTGATCCAAAGCGGAAAGGTTCGTTATATCGCCTGTTCTAATTTTTCTGGCTGGCATTTGATGAAATCACTGAGCATTTCGGAGCGATATGGCTGGAGCAAATACATCGCG
>JAGWTK010000234.1 GCA_028876035.1 Bacteroidota bacterium | reverse complement strand
TTGTGTCCAATGTACTCGATTGTTGAAAATTTTTTTTCCAGTTTTGCTGTTTGGCAAGGGCATATTCACTTCTTCATCTGACAAACCAAACTGCTTCGCGAGTTCCTCCATTAGCTCAGTTTTTGTATGGGGTTTACCATCTTCTAAAAGCCTAAGAAAAGGCAGCATCATGGTTTGGGCATCAGGAATCATCGCAAATGAGTTTAAATAAAATAGCCTGTCAGGTTTCCAACAGGCTATTAAATGTATTCAAATTTCGCAATCTTCTATTGTTTCAAATCCAACTTTATCTGCAACTCCTGGAATTGTTTGTCGTCTATACTACTCGGTGCATCGAGCATTACATCGCGGCCACTGTTGTTTTTGGGAAAGGCGATAAAGTCGCGGATGGATTCGCTGCCGCCTAAAATGGAACAGAGGCGATCGAATCCAAAAGCAATACCACCATGCGGGGGTGCGCCATATTCAAAAGCGCCCAGCAGGAACCCGAATTTATGCTGCGACTCTTCCGGCGTCATGCCCAATGCGGCGAACATCTTTTCCTGTAAATCACGCTGGAAAATCCGGATAGAACCACCGCCAATTTCGTTCCCGTTTAACACCATGTCATACGCATTTGCCTTGATATTGGCATATGGATGTTGTAAGTATTCGGCAGCATTGTCGATAACCGGACTGTTATTAATCATCACCGGTATATGATCTGGTTTGGGTGAAGTAAACGGATGGTGTCTTGCTACCCAGCGATTTTCTTCTTCGGCGTATTCAAACAGCGGAAAATCGAGCACCCACAGGAGTTTGAATTCATTTTCTTTCCGGAGGCCCAGTCTTTTTCCCATCTCCAGCCTTAGCTCACTGGTCGCTTTGCGGGTTCTTTCTTCCGCACCAGCCAGGATCAAAACAAGATCGCCTGCTTTCGCACCGGCGGCATCAGCAATGGCTTTCAATCTTTCTGCCGGGTAGAATTTATCGACGCTGCTTTTATAAGTTCCGTCTGTATTGCATTTAATGAATACCAAACCCTTCATGCCAATTTGCGGACGCTTCACCCAATCCGTCAGCTCATCGGTTTGTTTGCGGGTGTATTCGCTGCAACCCGGAACAGCAATGGCGAGGACCGTTTCTGCATCATCAAATACCTGGAAACCCACGCCGCTTACCAATTCGGGCTTATCCGATTTTTCTACAAATACGGAAGCCGGTTTTTTGATATTGCAAAGCTGCATGCCAAAGCGGATATCGGGCTTGTCGTTGCCATATTGCCACATCGCATCTTCCCAGGTCATGCGGTCTACTTTCTCTGGATAGTCGATGCCTTTTACATCTTTGAAGATGCGCTTGATCAAGCCCTCAAACATGTTCAGGATATCTTCCTGCTGCACGAAACTCATTTCGCAGTCAATTTGCGTGAACTCCGGCTGACGATCCGCCCGCAGGTCTTCATCCCGAAAACACTTTACTACCTGGTAGTAGCGGTCGTACCCGCTCACCATCAGCAGTTGCTTGAATGTTTGCGGACTTTGCGGCAAGGCATAAAACTGTCCTGGGTTCATGCGGCTGGGAACCACAAAATCCCTGGCACCTTCCGGGGTCGACTTGATCAGGAAGGGCGTTTCGATGTCCATAAAACTGTTTTCATGGAGATAGTTACGGGCGCTGCGATTGACGGCATACCGTAACTCAAGATTTCTTTTTACCGCGTTCCTTCTCAAATCGAGAAAACGGTATTTCATGCGAAGGTCATCACCTCCATCCGTATCGTCCTGTATCGTGAAAGGCGGCGTTACGGCCTTGTTCAGCACCGTAAAATCCGTAACAATTACTTCAATTTCTCCCGTGGCAAGCTGGGGGTTTTTGTTGCTTCTTTCCTGCACCTTGCCTTTGGCCTGTAACACAAACTCCCGCCCAAGCGGATTCGCATCCAGTACCGGGTTCAGGCTTTCGTTAAACAGTAATTGGGTGATACCATAGCGGTCGCGCAGATCCACAAAGGTGATGGCGCCGAATTTGCGCACGGTTTGCACCCAGCCGGCCAGCGTTACTTCGTTTTGGACATTCTTGAGGGTGAGTTCACCGCAGGTATGTGTTCTGTACATGGATTCCGGTTAAATAAAACAGAAGGCGTTGATTTTTAGCTGCGCAAAGGTAAAATAAACCAATAAGTAATCCATATTTTCGTTCCCTTTCAAACCCTTTTCCCGGATGCCCGGAGATACACTCATTAACCAGCTTCGCGACACGGCGCCAGGTCAGTTGGCCGATAGCCTGTTCGGCGCACATTCGCTCAGCACCCGGGCAGCGGATGAGCCGGTAACCCTTTCCGGTTTTTTTACCTTCCTGGTTATTTTTTGCTTGCTGGTAGGTGGACCGTTTATCATTAACCGGTTTCTCGAAGCATGGCGCCGCCGCCGGGCGATACGGGCAGGATTGGCTGAACTGGATGATCATTTCAATGAGCACGATGCCTTGCTGCAACAGTTCAACGGGTATTATAAAAGTCTAACCCAGCCAATGCGCCGAAAATTTATGGAACGGGTGGTGTGGTTTATGAACAGCAAACAATTCGAATGTGTGGACCTCGAATTTGAAGATCGGATGCCCTGGCTGATAAGTGCGGCAGCTGTGCAAATTAGTTTTGGGCTCGACAAATACCTGCTGGATTTTTTCGATACCATATTTATCCTGCGTCACAATTATAACTACGGCGTGTATCAAAAGCCTTTCGAAGGACATGTCAACAGCCAGGGAATTTACCTGAGCTGGGATAATTTTTTACGGGGATTCAGCGACTATACCGACGGCGACAATGTGGGCATCCATGAAATGGCACATGCACTGGCCTATGTCAATTTTATGGCAGGCGCCAATAGCGGACAGGATGAAAAATTCATTCAACGTTTTTACCAGTTTTCTGCGGTGGCAAGACCGATCTTCAACGAGATGCAGAACGGTCAGTCAAATATGCTCAATAGCTATGCTGCCACCAACTACAATGAATTTTGGGCGGTGGCGGTGGAGACTTTTTTTGAGAAGCCCGGTTCACTGAATATTGAATTGCCCGATTTGTACCAGGCACTTTGTCACTTGCTCAACCAGGATCCAATAAAACCGGATAAAATATTGAACGGATAAAAAACAGGACCACCCGTTGGTGGCCCTGTTATGTTACTTAGGCTTTTTGATCCTGTGCTTTATTTTTATCATCCATCATTTCCATCAGCCTTAGGCCGAGTAACCCGCCGATGCTTCCGTCGGTACCGTTGCTACCACTGATCAGCACATCTGGAATTACTTTAATTCGGCTCTTGCCAATTTCTTCGGTCACTTTAAAGCGGGTGAAGTTATCACCTCCCATAGCTTTTACCTGCAGCTCATAAGCTTCGGCAGTAGACTTACCGATGGCCATGATCTTTTCAGCTTCAGCCAAACCGGTTTTGGCGATTTTTTCTGCTTCAGCACCAGCGTTCATGCGGGTAGCTTCTGCCTGCGCGTTGGCGCGCATCTTGGTGGCTTCTGCTTCAGCATTCACCTGGAGTTTCAGACTAGCCGCATCACCTTCTGCTTTTTTCACCGTAGCATCAGCGGTGCGTTGAGCAATTTCAACGCTTTGCTGGGCCTTTACGATTTCTTTCTGCATATCGGCGATGGCGGTTTCTTTTTCCACGCCCTGGCGTTTTTCCTGCGCCATTCTTTGTGTTTCATAGGTCTTTTCTTCTTCCTGCGCGATCTTACGATCGGTGAGGGTCTTCATCAGGGCTTCCGGGGGTACGATGTCACCAATCAGGGTGTCCACGGCATTCACGTTGTAATCATCGAGCACTGCTTTGATGTGTTCTTTCGCAGCGTTCTGCCTTTCTTTACGCGTAGTCAGAAAGCTAATCACATCGCTGTCCTGTGCCGAGTTACGGAAATAGTTACCAATGGTTGGTTCCAGCACCTGGCTCACGAGGTTGTTCATGCTGCCGAAACGGGCAATCACTTTCGGCGCTTCATTGGCCGGAATGTGAATAATCTGCGCCACGTCGAGATTGAAAGGGAAACCGTCTTTGGAACGAACCGTAATGGTCGATAAATTTTTGTCGAGGTTGTGTGATTCGCTCCTGGCGTTCGCCCAGTTCAATACCAGGTTGGTAGTAGGAACCATTTCAATTTTCATCGTATACCGGTTGATGGGGTATTTACCGGGGCCCAGGGGCTCCATCCAAACACCACGGAAACCTTTGTTTACGATATTACCGTGTTTAAAGCTCTCGCCGGTAACATCGATGCCGTCTTCACCGATATAGGAGATAACAACGCCCACGTGACCGATCGCTACGTCTGTCATGGGTATCTCTTCGATCTGCACGGCCCATGGGTTGATATAATACGAACCGGCGAGAACAACCTGCGGCTGCAGACCACGGTTACCCCCGTTTTTCATAAAGGTGTCGATGTCCTGGAAGTTATTGTGTCCTTCCACATGCTTACCGGCAATTTGCCCCTGCGTAATCGGTTCACCGTCCAGCGTGGTCACTACACCCACCATGTTTTCGTGGATGATGAGCTGATCGGTGATCGTTACATCGAACAGAAATGTGTTGATTCGGTAAGAACCTGCGGTTACGAAAGCCGTTTGCCGGCCACGTTGTCCGCCGTTCTCGAGGAATTTCTGTGCATCCTGGAAATTGTCCGATTCAACACGACGCGCCAGGATACGACCGGTAGGGATTTCAGCACCGTCCTTTGCGAGGATCAGGCCGATCTTACCCTCAGGTATAACCGTAAAAGGCACCATGTCTACCCCGTACTGCCAGGGCCACATATTCCAGTAAAGACCGGGCGCCAGGGTTTTGGCCTGGAAGCCGGCTTCGCCCCTGGTGGCAATGATGCGACCATCAGGCAGTTCGCGGTTGGCTCCCACCAGCACGAACTTTTTGGTGACAAGGCCGATACGGTTTTCGGGAACGATGACCATCCCGAAGAATACACGCAAAATGAATTTGTACAGAATAAGGCATAAGAGCAACAGCAGTAACCACCACCAGTTGCTAACGAGAAAATTGAGGCTCATGATTTGGGTTTTATTGGTTGAATATAAAGTTTTCTTGTTGTCAAAAAATGCTGCGCAAATACCGTCTGGTAATTTTCCAGGTGGTGCACCGATGCCTGATTGATTAGAAGAGGATTTGCCGGAGCGGCTGATGAGGAAGAAGCGTGGGCTACATTCGGAAGTCAGTTTGAATTTGACGGCGTAAAGATATAATGGGCCATGGCATTCCAATATGGAATTCGGGAACAATGGATGCCGAAACGGCCGTGCTGGCGGGTTTAGTCCATGAACGGCAAGCAACAATAAATTGCAGCAGACTTGCAATTTCTATGGTAATCAGCGAATTCAAGTATGGGGTTTTTACGAACGCTGTTGTAAAGGTTTGTTTTTCAGTAATTGTTATGTTTAACAAACCATGTGGATACCGCGCGCAAAAAACCTGGCTCAATTGGCTTTTACTTTTCAAAAAAAGTTTATATTTTGTCAGCGTATTCTCCTCTTTTCCAATTCTCCTTTGGATTACATTTTTCCCTTTAAGCTTACTTCCATCTCAGGAAAGACCGTACTGATTGTACATCCATACTGTGTTTAACCATCACAGCAAGCCTGTTTTGTAACCACAAATTAGAACTTATGGAAGTGGCGATTATTTGTGCATTGGTTTTTACTACCGTTGGTCTATTCAGTTTTCTTCAGGAGCCTGCCACGCAATACCTGCAAAGGCTCTACTATAAAAAATTCTGCCGGCAGGAATCTTACTACCGCAATATCGTGCAGGCGCACCTTCCCTATTTTCGCCGTTTATCGGAGAGTGACCAGCACCGCCTGTTATTCCGCACTTTCCTGATACACCGTGCCAAGCGTTTTCATTATGTCGGAATCGAGAAGAAGGAAGAAATGCCCGTTTTGATCAGCGCCGTTTCTGCGCAGCTGACGCTCGGCCTGAATAAGTTTTCACTGAACTATTTCAAAGACATTTTCGTGTTGCAGCACGACTACCATTACGGCTACTATTCACTGCCATTCATGGGCCACGTTGACAATACGGGAATTTACCTCAGCTGGGATAATTTTCTGAAGGGCATTCACCGGGCGGATGAAAACAGTAATGTGGGTTTACACGAGATGGCCCACGCGCTGGCTTATGTAAATTTTGTGGTGAAGTCCGAAGAAGACAAACATTTTAAAAACGAGTTCACGAATTTTTCAAAAGTGGCCAGGCCCATCTTCCAGGACATGCAGAAGGGAAAAAAGAATTTTCTCGGTGATTATGCTGCGACCAATTACCATGAGTTC
>JAGWTK010000233.1 GCA_028876035.1 Bacteroidota bacterium | reverse complement strand
GCAGGCTTCACCCATACCCTTCAGGGCATGCACGAACTGGTAATACACTTCCGGATCATAAGGGTTGCCGAAGTTCAGGCAGTTGGTAATGCCGAGCGGTTCACCACCGCTGCACACAATATTGCGGGCGGCTTCCGCAACCGCAATCATTCCACCTTTATATGGATCGGCAAATACGTACCGGCTGTTACAGTCCGTGGTAAGGGCCAGTGCTTTGCCGGTTGGTTTCGCCACCACCACGGCTGCATCGGAGGGAGCATTGGTAGAAGCATTCCCCGCGCCCACCATGCTGTCATATTGCGTATATACATACCGTTTAGACGCAATATTCGGCGCGGTGGCAAGTTGCCTGGCGATGGTTTGTATATCGCCTGCAGGAGGAATCGTTGCGGCATCAAACGATTGTATCTTTTTAAAATAAGCAGGTTCCCGGGTATCGCGCGCGTATTGGGGCGCACCACCGCCCAGCACCAGTTCATGCGCCGGCAATGAGGCTTCGAGGACGCCATGCATATAAAAGTTCAGTATGCCATCATTTGTTACTTCACCGATTTCAGCGCAGGGAAGGTCCCATTTATCAAATACAGCCTGCACAGCTGCTTCCTTTCCTTTTTCAACCACCATCAGCATACGTTCCTGGCTTTCACTCAACAGGAGTTCCCATGCTTTCATGTTGGTTTGACGGGCGGGCACTTTTTCCAGGTTGATGCGCATACCCGACTCACCTTTAGCACTCATCTCGGAAGTAGAGCAGATGATACCAGCCGCTCCCATATCCTGCATCCCTACGACTGCCCCGGTCTTTATAACTTCCAGGCATGCTTCCAGCAATTTCTTTTCCTGGAAAGGATCACCCACCTGTACCGCCGGCAGTTCTTCTGCACTTTCCGCAGTGATATCTGCCGAAGCAAAAGACGCACCGCCAATGCCATCTTTACCCGTTGCGCTTCCTACAAAGAACACCGGGTTGCCAGCACCTTTCGCGATAGCCGAAACCGTTTCTCCATTTTTTACAATGCCCACGCTCATGGCGTTTACTAGCGGGTTGGTATGGTAGCAAGACTCAAAATAAATTTCTCCACCCACCGTTGGCACACCAAAACAATTGCCGTAGTGTCCAATGCCATGCACAACACCGCTCAGCAAGTGCTGGGTTTTTGGTTCCTGGATATCGCCAAAACGCAACGAATTAAGGGAGGCAATGGGGCGTGCACCCATCGTAAAGATATCCCGGTGAATTCCGCCTACTCCGGTCGCTGCACCCTGGAAGGGCTCAATGGCCGAAGGGTGATTGTGCGATTCAATTTTGAAAACAACGCCATAGCCGTCTCCTATATCCATCAGCCCGGCATTTTCTTCACCAGCCTTCACGAGCATTTTCCTGCCTTCACGCGGAAGGGTTTTGAGGTACTTGATCGAGTTCTTATAACTGCAGTGCTCGCTCCACATCGCGGAGAAGCAGCAGAGCTCGGTGAAATTGGGGGTGCGGCCAAGTTTTTGGCAAATAAGTTCAAATTCGTCGGCGGTGAGTCTTAGTTGAGCGGCTGTAGCGGCGGTGATTTCCATAATTTCAATTACCCGGCAAAAGTAAGTCCATCGAAGCGATGTTTGTACAGATATTTATCCAACCAGCAGGGTGTTGATGGGGAAAAAAACAGGAAGCAATCGAATGCGGTGTCAATGGGTAAGATCCGCTGCAGGTAAATTTTTCGCCAGCGCCGATTGAATGGTACGTTCGTAGCGTTCGGCTACCTCCTGTACGTCAAACTTTGCGGTTACCAGTTCGCGCCCGGCAGCCCCCATCGCCTTCCTGGTTTCCACGGGGAGATTGATCATCATTTCCATTTTGCCGGCCAGGTCAACTGCATCCTTTGGGCGGCATAGAAACCCGGTCTGTCCGTCCACCACTACTTCCCTGCATCCCCGGTTAAACGTAGTGATGATGGGAACCTGCATACTCGCTGCTTCCATCAGGCTGCGCGGAACGCCTTCATTATAGTAAGAAGGAAACACAAAACAGTTGGCCGCTGAAAGCGCGGGCCTTACATCGGCGACAAACCCCTGGTAATCGATCAATCCTTCCTGCTGCCACCCGCGCAGCAATGCAGGGTCCAGTGCATCAGGATGGGTTTCTTCAGGCGAACCAATCAATACAAAGCGCGCGGCATATTGCTTACGCCGAAGCACTCGCGCGGCTTCTGCAAAAAGTACGATTCCCTTACTACGCAACAACCGGGCGCTCATGAGAAAACAAAAAACCGGGCCTTGCTGTGCAGTAGCAGGCAACTGAAAATAGCCCGTATGAATACCTTCCCCGTGGATGATCCTTGTCCGGTTGACGTCTACCAGTTTATGTGCTATAAAGAACTGCGCATCTTCATTGTTCAGAAACCATACTTCCCGCGAGCGCTTCAGCGCGTAAGCATAGAGTAATTTTGTAAGCCGGTACAACCAACCTCGTTTGGAAAAACTGTAGCCAAGTCCGGTTACGACAGCTATCGACGGTATAGCCAATGCTGCGGCAGCGAGCGTGCCATATACATTTGGCTTTACCACATAATGAAAAATAACACCTGGTTGGTGCTGCCGGTACAATCGCTTCAACTGGCGATAAAGTTGTACATCGGCGAGTATGCTGAGTGATCGATTGTCGAATGCAAGGGGGATGAACGCACAGCCTTCCTTTTCCAAAGCGGTTTCAAATCCATCGGGTGCGGCAAAAACAAGTACCCGGTAGCCCTTCCGAAGCAGGTACCTGACGACATCGAGACGGAAATTAAAAACCGACCAGGCAGTATTGGAAACGAAACAAACAGAATCCATCAGGCAATTATTAAACGAGACCGGCGAAGCTAATTAATTATCCAACCTTTCTGCCTATAGTTTTATCGCATAAAGAAACCTAATTTTAACCGATCTGCAAGCCATCATTGCCTATGGCCACATTCTTTATTATCATTCTTCTCTGGCTAATGCTCGGATTGCTCCTGTACCGGATCCTGCGCAGCCATGCCTTTGCGCTCAAACTTTCGCAGGTGCTGGTATTTTTCGGCGCAAAAATCGCGGCCGGAGTTGCTTACGGCTATATATTCCAGCGTTGGTACAAGGGTGATGATACCTGGGGACTGCACCGCGATTCGCTGCTTCAATACCAGCGGCTGCTGCACAGCCCCGGACTTTTTTTTGCTGATATCGTTAGCAAGGAGCCGGTTCCACCCGGGCAAGGTTTTTACTTTCAATCGGCCCATTACAATGAAAATTTAGAATACTGTATAACGGGGAAGATCCTGGGCATCCTGAATTGCGTCAGCGGCGGACAGTATTATATTAATGTCGTGCTGCTAAATTTCTTTGGTTTCTTTGGCATCTACCTGATCTACCGGCTGCTGGCACCTCACATACGTGCGGGGGCACACCGGTGGCTGGCCGCGCTTCTTTTCCTGTTTCCACCGCTCAGCTTTTGGCTGAGCGGGATACGCACTGAATGCTTTTTGCTCATGGCGGTGGCGGCCATGTATTACTACTTTGACCGATGGCTTCAAAAGAATTCGTTGAAGTACCTGCTATATTCTTTGGCAGCAGGACTGGCTGCTTTTTTGTTCAGAAGCGGGTTTGTTGTAATGCTGCTACCCTCGTTTCTTGTGTGGCTGATGGCAGGGCGTTTCCGTTGGAGTGTTCAAAAAGCGCTGTTGTTCGTAATAACAGGGTGCGCAGTTCTTCTGGTAGTTTCGGGTTATTTACCTGCTTCGATCAACCCATTGCATACAATCGCAGAACGACAGCAATCTTTTTTTGAATTAAAAGGGAATACGAGGTTCAATCTGACCGCACTTGAACCAACACCCGCCTCCTTTATAAAAGTGCTGCCCGAGGCATTCGCGAATACGATCCTGCGTCCTTTTCCCTGGGAAGCCCGCGGAGCCCTGCAGTATTTTGCCGCAGGGGAAAACCTGCTTGTAGTGGTGCTATTGGTTACAGCGGTTATGTTGTATCTGCGATCAGGACAATCCGTAACGGGAACAATGCTGGTGGCGGTATTGCTGATGGGCGCGTTGATGGGCGATTTACTTATCGGCTATATCGTGCCATTCCCGGGAGCTATTGTACGTTACCGGGCCATCGCTGAATTGTGGCTGCTGGCGGCTGCGGGACTGCTGCTCTGGGGAAACACTCAACGCACCACAGCATCTTCACAAATATAAGTGGGCATGATACCAGTTGAGCGTATGCGCATTTCTGCATCGGCTGCAAGGGTATTGCCGGTGAGTACAAGCACTGTATCAAGACCAAATTTATTCCCCCCTATGATATCGGTATGTAGCGTGTCGCCCACCATGAGGATGTCTTTCTTTTTTATATCCTGCTGCCAGCGAATCAGGTCGTAGGCGAACATAAATAATTGTGAATCGGGTTTCCCGAAACGAATGAATCTTTTGCCAACGATGGCTTCAATCATGGAAGCGAGTCCGCCAATGGCAATAGCTACTTCGTTGCTGCCCGACAGCGGATAGGTGTTATCGGTATTCGCTACGATCGCGGGAATGGTGCGGTTTCTGAGTATATTGATCGTTTTATTGAGATCGTCAAACCAGTTAAAGCCTTCGTCGTCCAGCAGTACAAGCGCATTTACCTGGTCGATATTGGTATAATTGATAGCGCTTACGGGCAGGGTATGCAGGCCAGAACTGTCGATATAATGCGCCGAATTTTCCGTACCCAGGTAGGCAACAATACCATCGTTCACCTTCATATCGAGGTATTCCTTGGCAAGCATACCGCTGCTCACAATGCGATCAGGAACAATGGCATGTAAGCCCAGGCGGTGGTAGGATTCGGCCAGTTGTTGCGGACTGCGGGAAGCATCATTCGTAACGATATAGTATTCCTTTTGCTGCTCTGCGAGATAGGCAAAGGTTTTTTCGATACCCGGCACGAGCCCCTGGTAACTTTTAATGACCCCAAAAGCATCAAAGAAGATGATTTTGTAGGCATCAACTACCGATTTGAAATCCTGTATTTCCATGCACAGCAGGTTTTGGTCAGGCTTCTTTTATTTTAAGTGCCTGGATGAGTTTTTCGGGATCGAAATCACGATCGACCGAGGGCAAATATATTTCGAGTGCTTCGTTTTTAAGTTTGGAGGCGTATTGCGGACTAAAAAAGTAAGAGCCGTTCTTAATTACATAGTTCAGGATAAAAAAGCGATACGCTTCCCGGAGGAAGCGGAGTTCGTTTGCAGTCAGCGGGTTCACTTTATGGTATTCCTGCAGGAAAAGGATAAAACGATCTTCCATCATGGTGTTGATCAGGTAGCTAAATGCTGTTTTATCGCCCGCATCAGACACCACCCGGCTGAAAAAATAGAAATCGAGCATGCGGTAGCTCATACGGAACCAATCGTAGTCCCATCGTGAATACAATTCCAGTTTATTGGTCACAGAAAAGTTCCCGATATTCCAGTCGATGAATACGGGAATAATTTCAAAGGAACTCACATTGCATTTGAGACGATTTTTTATAAACAGATCGCAGTGATGGCGGAGGTATTCGGCCTGGTCGGCAGTGAATTTTTTCTTGTCGTCCAGCATTTCCAGCAACGCGTTGATATCGGTACGGAGTGTTTTGATCGACTTCGGCAATACGTTGCGGAGACGGGCACAGGCTTTATGGAACTTACCCGTTTGCTGTCCGAATTTGCGTATATGTTGTTCTTCCAGCCGGCGGGGCATGCGGTGCATTACACGCACGGGGTTGTAAAATACCACCCATATATCCGTCTTTCCTTTCTTATGGCGGTAGGTATAAACGCGGTTATTACGCAACAAAGATTTTGCAAGAAAATTTTCGTAGGGATAAAGCAGGTTATTGGAAAGGGTATGAATGATCCGGTGATCTTCTTTGAAATATTCGTATTTGCCAAAATAAGAAAGCTTGGCAATGATCATGTCTTCATCTTCAAAAGTCACCCGGAAAACATAATTGGTGGACACCATGGGGCTGATGTCTTCTATTTTTTGAATGATTTTAGTAGCATCGTAGGCTTCCCAGGCTTTCCGGATAATATTGGCGTAATCCATAAACGGCTAAACTGATCAGTGGAAAAAGATGAGGGAGCAAAAGTAAGGGACTATTCCTGATTGTTTTGGAAGCAATCGGGCTGGGTCGACTTTCGAACCTGCATGCAAGACTTTGAAATACAAAGGATCAGGAAAGTCGACGCCAACTCATTAACATATTAAACTTTATCAGATGTTTTAAAAACAGTAGAATCTGCAACTTTTTTAGAATTTATCCTCAGTTTCTGTATAAATATTTAATAGACTTTAATGGAATTATTTGTTTGATCGTTACATTCGTGCCCGTTAATCCAATCAAAA
>JAGWTK010000232.1 GCA_028876035.1 Bacteroidota bacterium | reverse complement strand
TGATGGCGTGGGCTTCGTTCAGGTGGTACAAATCGGGATTGAATCCGATCTCATCCATCAGTTTGGCTCCCCCAACACCCAGCAAAATGAACTGGGCCACCTTGGTAGCAACGTTGGCATCGTATAGGCGGTGCGTAATGGTTTGTGATACGTAGTCGTTTTCAGGAACATCGGTACTCAGCAGGAATATCGGTGCGCTTTTAAATGTTTCGGGATTGAGGTAAAAAACCTTTACCCAAACCGGGTGTTCGTGGATGTTTACCTGGAATTTGATCCCGGTATCTTCGAGGAAGGCCGGCGTTTTTTCCATCCAGGTTACCTGCAGGGTTTGGTCCTGGTTGCGGGCCTGGTCATAATATCCGTATTTCCATAAGATTCCAATGCCCACCAGGTTCTGGCGGAGCTCATAAGCACTGCGCATATGGCTTCCCGATAGAAAACCAAGTCCGCCGCTGTATATTTTAAGTGGCTGGTGAACGGCAAACTCCATGGAGAAATAAGCCACTTTTTTTGCATAGCGTGTGTCGGGGGTGTAGGGTACTTTGTAATTCTTAAAACTCATAATGCATTAAATTCTAATAACAATGTGTAAAGGGTACGCAAATTAACGGTAAAAACCGGAAACAATTGTATACTGTTGAGTATGACGGTTTTTACGCAGGCTTCGCAGCTGGTTTACTGCCGGCATTCGCTTTGGCTTTCTTCGCCGGCGGTTTCCGGGTAAAGCTGCCGTCAAAAAAACATTTGATGTCGCGGTGTGATCCGCAGCCTTCTTCCGACAGTGTCACTTTGTTCCCTTCAAAACGAAGGGTCAGTTCGCAGGGATCCCCGGAAGGGTGGTAGACGGCTTTATTGGGTGCAACGAGTTTGGCTTCGCCTTTAAGTTCGCCCTTGCAACTGCCGTTATCTTTTTCAAAATGGACGAAGATGCGCAGTTCTTTATCATTACGGCCATCCCTAACCGAAACCAGGTTGAGTTTGTTCTGCAGGTAGTCGCCTGATAATTTATGCTTTCTCGGGAGTGTATCGATGGGATTTTGCAGTTCGTGCTTTGTTTCGGTTTCGTTGGTTTCCGTAAGAATGAGTGCAAAGGCTTTACTGCCGCTGATATAGGCCCAGGCCGTTTTTTTATAAATGGTGCGCCCGTCGGGCAATTTGCGCTGGCGGTTAAGGCTGATCGAGTAACGGTTGTCGATCAATACTGAATGTTCGGTGTTTTCGTTCTCATCGCCCACCAGCAGGGGCATGGCAGCCAGGAGTTGTTTGGCGTCTGACAGTACCAATACATACAAGGCACGGGCAGACGGACTCACTGCTTTTGCTACAAGGTAGATCTCTTTGTTTTTATCGGTACTGCGGCCGACGGGGTAAATCCTGGGTTTGCCATTTTTTCCGAAAACCGAATGAAAAATACTGTCGGGAAGTAATCCGCTAAAGGTCTTATAACTAATGAAATTGCTGTCGTTTTTGGCCGTTTTCAAAGAAGTATCTCCCGCAGCATAGGGCATTTTGATCTCCGGGAACTGCGCAACAAGTTCCTTAACGGTCACAATTTCCTCGCTGCTCACCTGTTTATTGCCGCTTTTGCAGGCCGCCAACGTGAGGGCAAAAAATACCGGTACTATCCACTTTTTTACCATAAAGGGCTGCGTTAGCCGGCTAAAGTAGGCATTTTGTGCCAACCTGCGTTTACACTGGTTTTGGGATACCGTTCCATTTTTTTAGATTTGTCTAAATTTTTATTTAGTTGACGTGAAATACTCAGCCAGTAAGGAAAATTACATTAAGGCCATTTTTCACCTGCAGCAGGAGTTGGAGCAAGTAAGCACCAATTCATTGGCGGAAGCGTTGGAGACAGCGCCAGCTTCTGTAACAGATATGCTGAAAAAATTAAAAGCACAGCAACTCCTGCAGTATGAACGGTACAGGGGGGTAAGACTAACGGCATCGGGTAAGAAGCTGGCGATTCAAATTATCCGTAAACACCGGTTATGGGAGTTGTTCCTGGTGGAGAAGCTGCAGTTTGGCTGGGAGGAAGTACATGATATTGCCGAGGAACTTGAACATATCAGCAGTAGCAAACTGGTAGACCGGCTGGATGAATTCCTGGGTTTTCCAAAGGCCGATCCGCATGGCGATCCCATTCCCGATATGCAGGGCAGAATTCCGGCATTGCGGCAATCGACCGTGAGTGAAATGCCCGAATCCGGATTCGGACGGGTAAGCGGGATCGGCGATCAGTCGCCTGCGATGCTGGCCCTGTTGCGGCACAACCATATTGCGCTGGGCGCGCATTTACAGGTAAGAAAACGGTTTGAAGCGGATCGGTCGGTAGAAATAAAATTGGCCGGCCATCCGGCGGTTAATATCAGCGAACATGTTGCAAAAAATATTCGGGTAACGTATGAAAACAACCCACAATGATCATGTGTCGCTGAGTGAGGTGCACGAAAGCATCGACACCACGCGGCGCACGAGCAAACGAAAAAGAATCCTGGCGTTTTTGGGTCCGGCCTACCTGGTGAGCGTTGGCTATATGGATCCTGGTAACTGGGCGACAGATCTTGCCGGCGGCAGCCGTTTTGGTTATGCACTGATTTGGGTACTGCTGATGAGCAACCTGATGGCACTGCTGCTGCAGAATCTTTCGTCGCGATTGGGAATCGTGCGTGGCCGCGACCTCGCACAGGTAAACCGCGAAGTGTATCCGCCCGTCGTGAACTTTATCTTATATGTGCTGGCAGAAACCGCCATTGCTGCCTGTGACCTGGCAGAAGTGCTGGGTATGGCCGTCGGTATTCACCTGCTAACGGGTATACCCATTCTTTGGGGCGTATGCATTACCGTACTGGATACATTTCTTTTGTTCTACCTCCAGAAACTGGGCATGCGGCGGATGGAAGCCTTTATCATTACCTTGGTTGGAATCATCGGGCTGGCGTTTCTTGCGGAGATGTTCCTGGCAAAGCCTTCCCTGCACAATGTACTCAGTGGTTTCGTGCCTTCCATCCCGGGGCCTGATGCATTGTACATTGCCATTGGTATCATTGGCGCAACGGTTATGCCGCATAACCTCTACCTGCATTCTGCGCTGGTGCAAACCCGTAAGATCGCACGCGATGAACAAAGCATCCGCAGCGCGCTTCGCTTCAATATGGCAGATACTACCATTGCATTGAACCTCGCTTTTTTTGTCAATGCGGCCATTCTTATTTTGGCGGCCAAAGTTTTTTTCGAAGCCGGACTGAATAATGTAGCGGAAATAAAGGATGCACACCGTTTGCTCGCCCCCATGCTGGGCAGTAAAATTGCGCCCATACTGTTTGCAGTGGCGTTGATTGCGGCCGGGCAAAGTTCAACCGTAACGGGCACCCTGGCCGGACAAATTGTAATGGAAGGCTACCTGTTGTTGCGCATCAATCCTTTGCTCCGACGCCTGCTCACCCGCTTGCTGGCAATTATTCCCGCAGTGCTCACGATTTTGATCTATGGAGAAGATCGCATCGATGCACTTTTGATTTTTAGCCAGGTAGTACTGAGTCTGCAACTGGGGTTTGCCTTGATACCATTGATTCATTTCGTAAGTGAAAAAGAAAAAATGGGCGTATTTGCCATCAAACCTATTATTCAGGTACTTGCCTGGCTGGTAGCAGCAGTTCTCGTTTACCTCAATTTAAAAATGGTCTTTGGAGAGGCGATAGACTTTATGGGCGCACCGCACAGCTGGTTCGCCGATGGAGCAGTGGTACTCGGACTCATCGCATTGATCGCGCTGCTCCTGGCGGTCACCATCATCCCGCTTATTCAACGCTGGCGCCGTGAACCACTGCGTCAAACCGTGCACCATCCGCTGAAAATGTTCGAACAGCTGAGTATTCCCGCATTTAAAACGGTGGCGGTTGCACTTGATTTCAGCGGTAATGATGAAAAATTGCTGGCCTATGCACTCGGACAAGGTAATCCCTCCACGCGTTATGTACTCGTACACGTCGTTGAAAGTGCCAGCGCGCGCCTGCTGGGCGATGCGGTGGCCGACCTGGAAAGCAAAAAAGACGAAGAGCAACTGATGTCCTACGCGCATGCATTGCAGGAACGTGGGCTGGATGCCGTTGCGAGACTTGGCTACCGGAGCCGTGTAACCGAAATTGTGCGGCTGGTGAAGGAAGAACAGGCTGAGCTGCTGGTGATGGGCGCGCATGGACATGCCGGGTTGAGTGATTTGTTGTACGGACAAACCATCAATAAAGTGCGGCATGAGCTGAATGTGCCGGTGCTGGTGGTGAATGTGTAGAGAGTAGAGAGTACAAAGTACATAGTACTTAGTACCAAGATACCCATGTGTAACTTGTCGCGTCTTTAGCTGGATTATTTCTTGGGCGTACCGGGTACAACGTACCAAGTACATAGTACCAAGATACCCAAGTGTAACTTGTCGCGTCTTTGGCTGAATTAATTATTAGGCGTGCGGGGTATGAAGTGCCAGGTAGATAGTATCAAGATACCCATGTGTACCTTGTCGCGTCTTTGGCTGAATTAATTATTAGGCCTGCGGGGTATAAAATACCAGATACTTAGATAATCTTGTAGTACTCGCTACATGTTGTGGTTTGCTTGTTGGGGGCTCAATGTAAGATATAAGATATTTTGATGTAAGATATTGGATAGTCGTTGCCAATTAGTCCTGACGCAGAATGATAGATGGATTTTTTGATTTCTTGATTTTTGGATTTGCCTGGCTGCAGCGGCTCTACGAACTTCGGGACAGTCTTTGTACTAAGTACTTTGTACTGTCAACAAAAATCCGGGCTCCGGTTATTCACCAGCGGCCCGGCCTCGTTTTCTCATGCGCCGTGTCTATGCTATAACAACAATCAAAAGGTTAGCAAATACCATGGAAAAGATTTCAAAGCAACTGCTCAAAAAATGCACCGTAGCCTCTCCTGAAATCGGCAAATTGTAATTCCAGAATCCAGTGTCTCGGTTCCCCGATTTTATCGGGCATGAAAATATCGTTGGCGTTTTCCGGATGGATATCCAGTTCCCAGCTTTTAGGATCTGCTGGCTGCTCGTGCGGGTACTTGCCAACGATATGACCGGCAATAATTCCGCTAAAGCTCCATCCGAGAGACGCCGCCTTTTGCTGGCAATAGGCATACAGGTCGCAGGCGCGCAGGTGCGATTGCTTTTGTACCCAATGTTGGATCTCAAACCAGGCCCATTCAATTTCGTTTTTCAACTGCTGCTTCGCCGGGTCGTGTCCAACAACATAGGTTCTTCCAAGGTCTGCTTCAAATCCGTTTACAATGGGTCCGAGATCGATGAATACCATATCATCTTCCGCGATGGTCCGATCGGGTGGGTTGTCGTCAAAACGCGCGAGGGTGTTGATGCCGGCTCTTACAATTTTCTTATGCCAGTGATCACGGATGCCGTATTGTTCTGTAGCCAATTGCATAATCTCCGCCACCAGCCCTGATTCGGTTTTACCCGCCTGCACCAGTTTATTTTCCTCGATTTTTTTGAACAACCGGAGGGCAACGGACTGCGCATGTGCGAGGGTAGCTGTTTGCATCTGTCAGGTTTGGTTCGGTTGTCCAAAGCAAGAAAATTATGGGCAGTTAAGAATTAATCTAGATTAATTCAGCGCAGTTTTCTTTTGAGCGTACTGAGGAATTGCGGTGTAACGCCCAGGTAGGAAGCAATATCTTTTTGATGGAAACGCCGGAGCGCATAGGGCTTGCTTTGAAGGAATGATTTATATCGTTCTGCTGCCGTGGCAGACAGCATTGCATTGAGCTGTTTTTTCTGGGCGATGTACGCGTTTTGAAACAGAATGCGGAAATACCTTTCGAATTTGGGGATCTCTTTGTAGATCGTTTCTAAATCTTTGTTCGAAAGCCGTGCAACCCTGGTGGGTTCAATCGCACGGATAGAATAGGTAGATGCGGTGCCGGTAAGAAAGCTGTAGAGATCATCGGCCCACCAGTCTTCAACCAGGAAATCTGTAATATGCTCCCTGCCTACATCGTCTGTCTGGTAGGTTTTCAAACAACCCTCCAATATGTACGAGATATAGCGACAGACCTCGCCTTCTTTCAATAGGAATTCGCCAGGCGTCCATTCTTTCACCTTCACCAGGCTGCTGAAGAAGCTGATCTCCTCCGCTGTCAACTTGATTTGCCGGTTAATATTATCCAGTAGCCGATCCGTATACATCCCTTGACGGTTGTTTGCAGACTTACAACTTATTACTTAAAACTTAGAACTTAGAACCACTACTGTCCGGGGAAAATTATGATTTTGGATAAGAAAGGAGGCCTTTAGGGCCTCCCTTTTGGTTATTTTTAGTTTACCACAACAAAAAAATAGCCATGAGCAAAAGTAGATTTTT
>JAGWTK010000007.1 GCA_028876035.1 Bacteroidota bacterium | reverse complement strand
GCGCCGGCTCTTGCTCATTCCATTCTGATATCGGCCATTGCACATGGGCCAGTGCAGCCGAAGTGGGTAGTTCATTCCTTTCCCTGATATCTACCACCCAACAACGCTTTTGTTGTAGCCATGTTCTGAGCGTGGCCGGATCTACCTGCAGTGCCGGTTCGGTTGCGCAGCTTAATGAATAGTCCCAGGCCTCAAAGGCGATCCGATCAGAAGGCGCTTTGTATGTCTGTGCGGAGAGCTCCCAACTGTTCCATTCCTGTGTGAGCAGGTTGAAAGCTTTGATTTGATTGCTGGCAAGCTTACCAATACCTGTAATTAATTTAATGACTTCCCCTGCCTGCATGCTGCCAATGATGCCGGGCAATACGCCCACAACGCCGGCTTCATCACAAGCTGCTACCTCGCCGGCTGCCGGTGGTTCAGGAAAAAGATCCCGGTAATTGGTTGTTGTTTCACCGGTATCTGACCGGACATTGAAAACAGCAAACTGTCCTTCGTATTTCGACACAGCGCCATAAACCAATGGCTTTCCTGTTATCACGCATGCATCGTTGACCATGTACCGCGTACTAAAATTATCAGATGCATCGGCGATGATGTCGTATTCAGAAAATATTTCTATTGCATTCTGATTTCTCAGCCTTGTGTCATACGTATAAATATGCGAATCCGGATTCATGGCTTTTAACCGGGCCGCGGCAGCGCTCGTCTTGGTACGACCGATATCATCGGTGGTAAACAACACTTGTCTTTGCAGGTTGGAGATGTCTACTACATCGTCATCAACGATGCCAATGGTTCCCACCCCTGCTGCCACCAGGTATTGCAGCAAGGGAGCGCCGAGTCCGCCCGCACCCACTACCAGCACCCGGGCAGCATTCATTTTGTGCTGCGCCGTTTCCCCCCATCCTTCAAGGATCAGCTGGCGTTGATAACGGTTCCATATATGCGCTGTATCCATACTCATCCTCCTGAAAACGGTGGTAGAAAAGCAATGGTTTGACCTTCCCTTAATATTGTATTTGCGGTTATCAATTGCTTGCCTACGGCCAGCCGGAAAGTTTTTGATGCGAGGGGTGGAAATCGCTGAATAATTTCCTGCTTCAAAGTATCGCTGTCTGTAACCATCGGCCAATCGATGCTTGCACTACTGGTGATATCTGTCAATTGTCCGAAAAACAATACCGTTACTCCCATCGATCATCATGTTTTATTATCAATGCCTCAGGCATGCGTAAACAGCAACTTATAGGATGCCAGTAAGAGTACCATGGCCAGCACATTTTTCAGAACGCCCTGGTTAAAACGCAAAGAACCGAAATATGCACCACCAATGCCACCTGCGAAAGCAATGGCTACATACAGTAACATATCCGTGCTGAAATGAATACCTTTCGATAATTGACCCAGCAATCCAGCCAGCGAATTGACAAAGATAAACAGCGCACTGATCGCAGCCGTTTGTTTTTGATCGGTCCATTTCAGGAGCAGCAGCACGGGCGATAACAAAATACCACCGCCGATGCCTATTAGTCCCGACAAAAGACCGATGCCCGCTCCAACGATAATACTTAGTGCAATATTCGGTGGTTTTAGTTCGGAAGCTTCGTAGTTCTTAAAAAACAGGAACCTTGCGATCGGAAACAATAGCAATACGCCCAGCAAATGTTTATACAAGCTGGCCTCCACCGTCACCTTTCCGCCCAGGTAGGCCATTGGAATAGATGCCAGTGCAAAGGGAAGAAAGAGCCGCCATTTGAAGTGGCCACCGCGGTAGAATTGCCAGAACGCTACCAACGAAACAAATAAGTTCAGCAACAGGGCGGTTGGTTTCATCACATCCTGGCCGACGCTGAATATCGCCATCAGGGCCAGGTAGCCACTGGCGCCACCGTGGCCGACCGACGCATAAAGAAAGGCCACTACAAACAACAATACCAGGAACAAGATCTCCATATTAAATCAATTTGTCAGAAAGTAAGTTTTTGCAAGGCTGCCTGCTTTTACCGTCTCAGCTGCTTCATCTATTTCAACCAAACAATTCGCCCTCGCAAAAGCATGCATGCGGAAGGACTCCTGTGCCGGGAAGGGCTTAACGCTGTTTCCGTCGTACCAGGCCCGCAGGAAATGTGTCAGGCCAGGTTCTTTCTGGTAATCACTTTCAAGCTGCAACCATTTCGGCGCTGCCAGCAGGTTTCGTTTTGTAAGGCACGACAATGCCTCCGTGACATACTGGTAGAAACAGGTGAGCACCGAGGCAGGATTGCCTGGCAATCCAAATACCAGCTTAGTACCCTTCCTGCCAAAATACAGCGGTTTTCCCGGCCGCTGCTTTATCCGGTGAAAAAGGGTTTCAACGGCACAATGCTGTGCTGCACGGGTCACGAAATCGTAATCGCCCACGCTCACACCGCCTGTGAGTAGTACCAGTTCATGTTTGCTTAGCGCCTCCAGCAATACATGCTGCAAGGTTTCGATATCATCAGAAGCCTGGTAGAGCGAAGGTGCTGCAAATCCCATTTGCGCTACAACCGCACGCAGCGCAAATGAATTCGATTCATATACCTGGCCGTAGGCCAGCGGCGCACCGGGTTCCTGCAACTCATTACCGGTAACAATGACTGCAATGCTGGGATTTGGATATACCATCACTTCTGTAGCCCCTATTCCTGCCAGGAAACCGATGGCAGCCGGCCTTAATTCCGATCCGGCTTCCAATGCCAGGGAACCTTTGCTGATTTCCGCACCTGCAGATCTAACGTTTAGGCCTGTGCGCAGTTTGTTATCGGCAATAAAAATGCGGCCATTTTCCAACCGCACTTTTTCCTGCATCACCACGGTATCGGCACCGGGTGGTACCGGAGCTCCAGTAAATATCCGCGCAGCCTGTCCTGCAGACAAGGTGGTTGTTTGCACCGAACCTGCCGGTATTTCCCCGGCAACCTCAAGACTACTGTATTGCTGTATATCGTTATAGCGGATGGCATAACCATCCATCGACGATTGCGGGAAGGCAGGAATATCCTGGGTTGCATACACATCCTGGGCCAGCACCAGTCCGGCTGCGGCTGCAAGGGGCACCATTACCGGGAGACAAGGCACTGTGTGTGTTTGAATAATTTCCTTTGCTGTTGTTACGCTTATCATGGATATTCTTATATCAACCGCCTATGGCGATCATGCTCCTGTTGTGTATAGACTCTGGTTGAACCTGTTCGAAATTGGTAGCAAGTTGACCGCCCAGCTTCTCGGCTTTTGTGGCAATGCAGGCATGGATCAAAGGCCGGATATCCCGACCTTCCCGAAGGGCGCTGAGCAAATCGGTTTCTTCGCTGGAAAAAAGGCAGTTCTTCAATTTCCCATCGGCCGTCAGCCGCATGCGGTTGCAACTACCACAGAAATGCGCACTCATGGTGCTGATAACCGCAAAGTTCCCGGCATGTCCGGGTACGGCAAACTTTTTCGCTGTATCTGATTTCTCCCCCTGTACCGGTTCAAAGGCAAACTCTTTCCCAATAACGTCCAGTATTTCACCCATCGTAAATACTTTGTTGCTGGACCAGCGGTTACCACTAAAGGGCATGAATTCGATGAAACGAATCTCCACCGGTGTGTGGTGGGTCCAGCGAACAAAATCATTGATCTCATTATCGTTGATGCCGCGCATGACCACCATATTCACTTTTACCCGAAAGGATTTGTCCAGCATCAATGCAATATTGTCCTTTACCACGCTGAACTGGTTGCGTCGGGTGATCATCTCGAACTTATTTTCATTCAGGGTATCCAGGCTAATGTTTACCGACCGCACCCCGCTTTGCTGCAATAAATCTGCAAACCTGTGCAGCCTGGTGGCATTGGTGGTGATCGTAAGCTCCGCCGGCAGGCTGGCCAGTGATGCAATGATGGCGGGTGCTTCCTTTCGCACAAGCGGTTCGCCGCCAGTTAGCCTGATCTTATTGACGCCTTCTTCCACAAACACTTTGGCGATTGCCTGGATTTCCGGCGCCGTCATCAATTGTGGCGCCGGCGTGAATTCGTAGTCTTCCTCGGGCATGCAGTAAAAGCAGCGAAGGTTACAGTTATCTGTAAGCGATATCCGCAGGTACTGGTGTGGCCGGTTATAGCTGTCGATAATCATGGGTCCGGCGCTTTATGAATTGTTCGTAATCTTTTTTCGTATCCAGGTCAACCATGCCCGCTTCAAAATTAATAAAGGCTACCTCATTCATGTGTTGCTTCACCAATGCTTTTGCACCCGTATCGCCGTGAAGCGATAATAATTGAGGGAAAAAGCCAGACTGAAACAATACCGGCGGGCCGAAACTATCGGCATACCGGCATGCCACGATCGATTTTGCGGTCGTTTGATGCGTTGAAACAAGTTCCTTAACCAGGCCGCTGTGCACGAGCGGCTGATCGCTTACCATTATTACAGCCGCTCCGCATTCAGGATGCATTGATTGCAGCGCCGCAATACCGGCCCGTATACTGGCGCCCATGCCTTCCCTCCATTCCTCATTCACTACCGTTTCTGTATCCAGGTGCGCTACTTCGCTTCTCATTTCGTTTTCATTCGCGCCCAGTACCAGTAATACCGGTCCGCATGCTGCCCGAAGCGCTTCCTGCACGGTATGTCGAAGCAGGGTGCTGCCATTCACCTGCAGCAATTGCTTGGGCGAGCCCATACGCACAGAGGCACCTGCTGCTAATACAATTATTCCTGTACTGTTCATTGTTGTTGTACACTGAGTTGCTGCCCTGGCAACGATTCTTCTTCCATGCGTTCGTGAATGGATGCAGGCCTGTCTTTTAAAAATCCGGCGCTGCGATTTTCGTGGACGGCCTTTATTTCCGACAAAACAGATAAAGCAATTTCTGCTGCCGTTTCTGCGCCAATGTCCAGTCCGGTTGGACCGTATATTATTTCTGTCCGCTCTTTTTTGATTTGTATTCCTTCATTTTCCAAGTCCTCCAACATTCTGGTTAAGCGCTTTTTCGGACCCAGTGTGCCGATATAAAAACAATTTTTCTGCAACAGCCATCTTAGCACTGCCAGGTCATAATTGTAGTTGTGCGTCATCAACAGTACACAGCAATGTTCGTCCAACTGAATACTGCTTTCCAATGCTTCCGGTTTGGCGACGATTACGTCCTCCGCATTCGGAAATCTTTGCCGGGTAGCATGGGTATCGCGTCCATCGGCCACAATGGTTTCCCAACCAAGCATATTCGCCATTGCCGTCAAAGGAATGGCATCGTTGCCTGCGCCAACTACGACTACTGTCACAGGAGGCGGCATAAATTCCATCAACACCTGCCAGGGCGTTCCCGGCAATGATTGTACAATGGATTGCCGGTTGGCCATCACCCGGACTTGCAGATGATGGATGGGCTCGGCGGGACATCCCATAGGCAAAACTGCACGCTGGCTATCTGCATCTGCAAAGAAACAAGTGCCAGGTTGCTGCTGTTCGGTCATCATCGGCACAAACAAAGTGGCGAGTACAGCAGCGCGCCTTTCGGCAAGTACCTGTTTGAGCAATTCGATGGGATTATCGGGAATGTTGGTATCAATCGGTTCAAAAAGAATGTAAACGATACCATTACAGCCGAGTTTAACACCAAACTGAAGATCATCTTCGTCGGTGGTATCGTATACGACCAGGCTATTCTGTCCACGATGAATGGCAAGCTGCGCCTTCCTGAGCGCATCGCCTTCGAGACAGCCACCACTGATGGCACCGGTGAGCTGTCCATTGTCTTCCACCAGCATGCGCGCGCCGGGCCGGCGATAGGAGGAGCCATCTACCCGCACTACGGTAGCAAGCGCCGAACGGCGTCCTGCTGCTGATGCCTGCTGAAATGCCTGCACGATATGTTTGATTTCACTGACCATAGAAAAACCGTCCCGAGGGCATCACCGAATGTACGAATTTGACTTTGCATCGGGGACTACAGCGTATCAGGTACAAAGTACCAAGACAATTCGCCCGAGCGATTTCCATATTTCAACCGGTTTTGACCCTTACATTTTGCCTTTCTTTTATTCATCCTGGTATCTGGTATACAGTGTCTGGGCCAATCACTGGGATGAATAAACGCTGACGCTGGTTTTGCCTTTTACATTTTAAATTTTTACTTTCCCATCCTCTTACTTCCTACCTCTCACCTCCTACCCCCGTCAAAGAGGAATCATTTCCACAAATCAGCCGGGCATAACAATTGAATTCGAGATAAAAAAAATCTATGCAACACATGACGATCGAGTACCACGGCATGACCATCATTGTACAGGCACCCGCAGAAGATGAACAACAGCAATTTCGTTTAATCTTCCCCGGCGACCGGTGGCTTCTGATGAGCCAGCATCCCGATGATACCAAAACAGTGGCTACTTATAATGACAACATCAGCTACAGCACTGGCACCGTTTGGGCCATCGATGAACAATCGCAAGGGCCGGATTGGATCAACGCCGAGCAACTCCAGGTGCTGGGGGAAATTGTACTGCGCAAAACACAGCAAAAAGCGGCTGCATAGCCCATAAAAAACCCACCGCGACCAGGCAGTGGGTGTAATAGCAGGGTACGAATTGCCACACGAAACAAGGCACTTGCGCTATGCAAACAAGGCCTCGATCTTTTTGGCCTGCGGCGAGGGTAATTCGTCCAGCTCCATCTTTACTTTATGCAGGCTATGAACAAATTTTATCCTGGAAGTATTTACATCCGGCAGGCAACGTTCAATTTTTTTGATTGCAATTTGTTCAATGAGTTTTTTGGTATCGGGTTTCATAGCTGAATGGTTAAAATCTACAACAAAATAAACGCAGATCAAATTCATTTACTATAGCAGATGATAACTATCAGCGACACATGGCGGTCATGCGGAAGCGGCTGATGCCGGTCATTTCAATAAGAGGAGATACTACGCAGAATGTTTAGTACGCAAACGCAGCCTAGTAGCCAATGCTGGCCTCGCGGTGGCGATGCTTCCAGCTCCGGTAATCGTCCAGCATACGGTCGAGAAAAACAGCGCCACTGATGCTTCAGTACGCACCATTGTAGTTGTATTGTTTGTCTTGCCGGTAGATGGCGGCCCGGTATCCCGCCATGGCGTTCAGTCCGATCCAGCGAAAACAGCGTATATGCATCACCGGTGGAAGCTTGAAATTGAAGGAAAGTCCAAGTCCGGCCGGTATGAGCGCTGCCCTTGCGCTGCTCACTTCAGCATGGCTGGCTATATCGGTAGTATGTACCACTGTTTGGCCGTAGCCTATCTCGGCCACCACACTCCATTCCCAAAGCTGACGGCGCATCAGGAAGGGCTCGTAATAAAAAGTTCCGAGGTAGAGCTGGCGGTGGATGTTCATTTGTTTGGTAATGCTGCGTTCCGGGAGATCGGGTGCCAGGGCTGACTGCAATGCCTGGTCGTTCTTGTTCATGTAATACCCACCGATACCGAGTTTAAATTTCTCGTCGATCAGCACGCCTGCCCGGTAACCCCAGATGTTTTGGGTTTCGGCGGCTGTGTAATAGAAACGTTGATCAAAATCGGTCGTGGGTTTGAAACTGTGCCTATGCGAAGTATCGGATACCTGGGAAAGGACCGGCAGTGCATGCAACAGCAGGCACAGTAAAAAGATGGTATTGGTTTTCAGGGGCACGGGAAGTTAGAACGCTACGTTTTACGGAAGTTTAAACGCAGAAGGAGGGGTTTTATTGGTGAAGGCTCAATACCCAAACAATCCTTGGTTTAAATGCGCCGCGGGTTATACTTTTGCGCCAGCATGGGACACAAAAAACTCATTCGTTTTGAGGCAATTAAGGGTTTCCCGAACGTACTGCAGTACCCAACAGGGATGGCCGGACAGTGGGCGGATTTTTTCCAAAATAACCATCCCCTAACCCTGGAACTGGCCTGTGGAAAGGGAGAGTATACCGTCGGACTGGCCCGCATGCACCCCCAGCGGAACTTTATTGGCATCGATATCAAGGGCAACCGTCTCTATGTGGGTGCCAAACAATGCCTGGCCGAAAAGTTGGACAATGCGGCTTTCCTGCGCACTCATATCGACAAAATCACCGATTATTTTGCACCAGGCGAAGTTGAAGAAGTTTGGCTGACTTTTCCGGATCCGCAATTGCGTATCTCCCGATCAAAAAAACGCCTGACCCACCCCCGTTTTTTACGACTCTACCAACAAATTCTGGTACCCGGGGGTTATATACACCTGAAAACGGATTCGCCGAGACTGTACGGATTCACCAAGCGGGTGATAGAAATGTGCGGACTGGAATTGATTACTGACTGTGACGATTTGTACGCCCTCGGTGAAGGAGCGTCAGCAGAATTAAAAATTAAGACACATTACGAAGGACTTGATATTGCACACAGCCAGCGGATTCATTATTTGTGTTTCCGCCTTCCGCAAACACCCATACCGGCAATTGACAAAGAACTTCAAGAACTAATAAAGCTGCATGAAGCCGACCAAACTGAAGGAGGGAGTTGATTTTTACTATTCACCGGAAGGCTACATGGTGTTTACGGAACAATACCATCTTAACAAAGGATTCTGTTGCGGAAATGGTTGCCGGCATTGCCCTTTTAATTATGAAAGCGTGCCGGAGCCACAGCGCAGTCAGTTGCTGGAAACCAAACGCAATAATTCCGCCGGCAATGCCTGATCTTGCCGTTGAATCAAATTCCATGGACAATGCCTGCAAAAAAGAAAAGCCATCCCAGCGAAAAAATAAAAGCGCTGAGTCCTTCGGGTAAGAAAGACAACAACTTTTTTTCACAGGTGTATGAAGTGGCCCGCCAGATTCCAAAAGGACGTGTGACCTCCTATGGCGCCATTGCAGAATGTTTGGGCACCAAAGGGTCCGCAAGAATGGTGGGTTGGGCCATGAACGGCGCACACCAGGTGAAACCCAGGGTGCCTGCACATCGTGTTGTTAACCGAATCGGCATGCTCAGCGGCAAACATCATTTTGGGCATCCCCAACGCATGCAGCAATTACTGGAGAAAGAAGGTATCAAGGTGAAGAACGACCAGGTGGTGGACTTTGCGAAGAAGTTTTGGAAGCCGGAGTAGGAGGCTGCTGGCTGCCAGTTACTGGCTGTTGTCTGTTGGCTACTGGCTGTTGGCCCTTAGCCATTGGCAGATTCGGATAAACCGCATGCTCCGTCCTCGCATTTTAAATTTTTACTTTTCCTGTCTTTCTACTTTGTAGCTGGCACTTTATACCAGATACTAAATACCAGTTACCAAATACTAATAAAGCTTAGTGACCGGAGCCTGCAATCCAAAGAAGATAATCAATGTTCCTGCCAATGCAGCAAAAGAAAGATTGCCCACCAGGAAAAAGCAAATAATACAGAACAGTACAGGTCCTTCAATTAAAGCCCATCGGATCAGGTGTGCAGAAGTAAGAATCTTCCATTTTTCCGATTCATCTTTTACTTCAGCGAGGGTCTGCATTTTTTTGCGGAATATGATAATCCCGACGTAAATACAGATAAACGACAATACAACAACTGTTACCTGTAAGGGCTTATCCAGGTGTTGCAGGCCCGCTGGGAATTTTTTGCTAACATACAGGAACAGGGCAATCCCGAAAAAGAGAATCTGACCTAACAGCATGGCCCGGAAGATCACCGGCAATGATTTTTGCGGATCGCGCGTCGGTTGTCCCTGTGCCATCGTTAATGGTAATAAGGACTGATTAAGAAATACACAACCACACCCGTCACCGAAACATAGAGCCAGATGGGCCAGGTGATGCGGGCCAGGTTCTTATGCTGGGGAAATTCTGCAACCAGGGCACGGTAAGCGGTGAACAATATGAAGGGAAGGATCACTGCTGCAAGAAAAATATGGGTGGAGAGGATCAGGAAATAAATGGTGCGGATAGCGCCTTCACCACCAAACTTTGTTTCTCCTGCAAGGATATGGTGAGCGATATAGGACAGCAGAAATAAGACCGACAAAACCATGGCAGACAGCATCAGTCGCTTGTGCAATTGTTGTTTGCCCCCCTTGATAGCAAGCAATGCCGCAACCAGCAGCACACTCACGATGGAATTAATGATTGCATTGATGCGCGCGAACACATGTGTATCAAAGCCCACTTCTATCTTCTGCCGGAAAGCCCCAAGGGCTACTACGGCCCCAAAAACAATAATACTGAAGGTCCAGATCAACAGGGCTGCTTTTTTATCATTCTTTTGTAAGACGGCTTCCATAAACTATTCAAATCGGGGTTTTCGGGTGATATAAACAAATACAATAACAGCTATAATTACGATAATAAAGATGGGCCAGATGGAAACAATCTCACGAAAAAGCGCAGAAGGTTTTTTCTTGTCCTTTTCGAGCATGAGCAGAACGATATCACGACTCAGCTTTGCCAGCGAGCTATCGTCCAGTCCATTGTAATAGCCACGCACCACCCGGTCTTTGTCGAGCAGGGTGAACCTGCTGGTATGAACAAAGTTTGAATCAATCGGTTCATCGCTGTACTTATCTACTTTCAATTCCTCAAAGGCAAAATCATAGATTGTTTTCTTCGGACCGGTGAGCATCCACCATACATCGTGGTTGACGCCAAATTTGTCGGCATATTTCTTCAATACCGGCACCGAATCTCTTTCCGGATCTACCGTAAACGAAATCAGCTGGACGAAATTCGTATCGGCATATTTGATATTGTCCTGTTTCTTAATGGCATCCTGCAGTTTCTTCATGTTGCGGGTGAGGGTCGGACAGATAGAACCGCAATGTGTAAAAAAGAAGTCCATCACCAGCACCTTTCCTTTCAACTGGTCGAGGTTAACCGTATCACCGCGCTGGTTCAGCAACGTGATATTTTTTGCGCTGTGGAACACCGTGTCACTGGTGCGCTTACCATCTTTTACCACATTAATGATAGAATCATCGTAGAACCTGCGGGGCATTACCACGGCTTCGTCGCTGTAATAACGCAGGATGAAATAGCTCATCAGCGGTATGAGCACGGCCACTCCAAGTGCCAGCAAAGCTTTCTTACTCACGGTATAGATTGATTTTAATAAAAAACCATCGCCGGGTGGCAATGGTTTGGAATCGAATGTTATTGTATGCCGGCCAGCTTATTCAACAGATCCGGGCTTTTTGGCTTCATGACCATGTTCTTCTTCCTGCACCGGTGCCTTTTCTTTGCTGGCTTCCAGGTGCTGGCGGTCGTACGTATTACGCAGGTTTTTGTAAGAGCCGCCATCCCAGAGGAAGGCACCGATAAACCAGAGGAATAGCAGGGCCGGCACTACGATGGTCATGATCAGGTTCCTGATTTCATGACGCAGGTGCATGAATTCTGCCACGATAAAAAATGCTTTCGCCAGTGTGAGGATGATGAAGACACCGTTCAACAGGTGTTTCACCAAATGCGGGTCAGAGAAAGTCATTTTATAATAACCGATGGCCAGCACCAGTTCAAACAAGGTAATATAGAGAAGAATCCGAAAGGTTCTCCAGATCAGTTTCACGTCGAAATTATGTTCTGCATGCGTCACTTCGCCGGAGCCGTGTACATTTTCCATATTAATAAGTTATTGGGTGGTGCGTGATTAAAACAGGTAAAAACAAGTGAATACAAAAACCCATACCAGGTCCACAAAGTGCCAGTACAAGCCGGCTTTCTCAATCATATTGTAATGGCCGCGGCGTTCGAATACGCCCTGCCAGGTCATAATAAACATAATAATGTTGATTATAACCCCCGAGAATACGTGGAAGCCGTGGAAGCCGGTTATCGTGAAAAAGAAATTGGTGAAGTTGGTGCTGGATTGGGAACCGTCGATATTCATGAACGGGTTACGGCCCCACCAGGCACCTTCGCCATGAAGGTGTGTCCACTCCCAGGCCTGGCAGCTCAAAAATGCGATACCACCGAGGATGGTCCAACCCATATAGATCAGCACTTTTCTTTTATCGTTCGCATGACCAGCACCCACTGCCAGTACCATGGTAACAGAGCTCATGATGAGGATAAACGTCATCAAACTCACGAAAGCCAGCGGGATAGGCATATTGCCTTCAACACCAGGAAAGGTGCGGAAAACTGCATTCGGGTCGGGCCAGCTGTTGCTGGAAAAACGGATGGTACCATAAGCGATCAGGAATGCGCCAAAGGTAAAGGCATCACTCATCAGGAAATACCACATCATCAGTTTGCCATACTCAACATTGAAGGGGCTTTTACCACCACTCCACCATTTCCTGTCGGCCGTAATTGTTTGTGACATGTACGTTGTTTAAAAATAAATCAGTTAAATATAAAAACGCTTATTGCTAACCGTTACTGTATCAAAAGAAAAAATACAAACAGGTAAACCCAGAGCAAATCCACAAAATGCCAGTAAGTAGCCGTCACTTCCACCGGTACCACATCGTAACTTCTTCTGGTACTGCTCAATGCCCGGAACACCATCACCGCCAGGGCTACAATCCCCCCGGCTACGTGCAGCGCATGCAAGCCAAAGATGATGATAAAAAACACCCCGCTTCCCGAACCCTCGACCCGCACGCCCATATGGTTCAGCTGATAATAACCAGCTACCTGTAATAATATAAAAAGAACACCGAGCGCTGTCGTGATCAGCAACAGGTTCCTGTAGCGACCCATTTCACGGCTCTTAAAAGCCCGCAGCGCCATCTGCATGGTTATACTGCTCAGCAATATGGCGGCGGTCGAATACCAGAATAACATCGGCATACTGAAACCGATCCACCCCGGCTGCTCTCGTTTTACGATGTAGGCACTGGTAAAACCTGCGAACATCATGATGATGCTGCCGATACCTACCCACAGGGTAAACTTATAGGGATGTATTTTTTTCCGTTGGCCCCCATTCCCCATCGGGGCACCTGTATACTGCTTCAAAATACTGTTCGTCACCATTTTTTAAACCGTTAATCTGTTACCGCCTGTATCCAGTTAAGGATAGTTCCGGTTTCAATTGCAGGCTTTACCGGAATTTTGTCTGCCAGCAGTCCCAGCAATACTACCGGCAGGTAGATATAACTGCTAAACATTACCCGTCGCGCGGCCTTCAACTCCATCTCACGGTATAGCCTAACCGATTGCCATACCATAAAGATATTGGCCAGCAAAACGATGATACAACTAACCCATCCGGCCATGCCTAACAGGTAGGGCAAAACGCCCACCGGGATCAGGAGCAGCGAATAAATGATCGACTGTATAGCCGAATACCGCGTTGGTCCCTGTACACTGGGCAGCAACTTAAAGCCCACCCCGGAATAGTCTTTGTGTGCAATCCAGGCAATCGCCCAAAAATGGGGGAACTGCCAGAAAAACTGGATTGAAAACAAAGCCCAACCACCGGCATCCATTGCATCATTTCCTGCTGCCCATCCAATTAAACAGGGCAAGGCTCCCGGCACTGCTCCTACCAGCACTGAAATGGAATTGACTTTTTTCAGTGGCGTATAGATAAAAGCATACAAAAAAAGACTGAATGCAGATAAGGCGGCGGAAAGTCCGTTGAAGAAAAACCACATGATGGCTACTCCCAACAGCCCGGTTACCGCGGCAAAAGCCCACCCTTCCGCAACACTCATCCTTCCGCTCGCAATGGGTCGCTTCGCCGTTCGCTTCATGCCAGCATCGGTATCTTTTTCTACCGTTTGGTTGATGGCATTGGCACTACCCGTTACCAGGAAGCCGCCAATGAACAGCAACAGGATCATTTTCGCGTTGAATCCAACAATCTTCGGCGCCAGCAAATAGCTGATGACGGCGGAAAACACCACCATAAATGTCAGGCTAAACTTCACAAGCATCATGTAATCACGCAGCTTGCTGGCCAATGTAAAAGAACTGGAACTATCTGTGTTTTGTTTCTGCATGGTTTTAACGGGACTAATTTTCCGTTGCTCAGCACACTTTATCTCACCCGTTTTGCGGGAAAGTCCCGTGCTACATCCTAGTGAGCCGACTCATTCGCACCTACCGGTTCGGTCTGCGGAATGAACTCTCTGCCATCTTTACCATAATCATATGCCCAACGGTGTACTTCCGGAATTTCACCAGGCCAGTTACCGTGACCAGGACGAATTGGTGTGGTCCACTCGAGTGTATTGGAACCCCAGGGATTCTGTGAAGTCACCTTCCTTCCTTTGAAAATGGAATAGAAGAAGTTGAACACAAACAACAGCTGTACGGCGAAGACGATCATCGCCACCGTAGAGATAAAGCGGTTCAGTTCGGCAAACTGTTTGAAGCTCTCCCAGCTGCTGTAATCGAGGTAACGGCGGGGCATACCGGCCAAACCTTCGTAGTGCATGGGCCAGAAAATCAGGTAAGCGCCAATCATGGTAATCCAGAAGTGAACATAGGCCATTGTATTGTTCATATAACGGCCATACATTTTCGGAAACCAATGGTAGATGCCGGCAAACATTCCGAAGAAGGATGCCACACCCATTACAATATGGAAGTGCGCGATTACGAAATACGTATCGTGCAGGTGAATATCAAGTGATGAGTTACCCAGCCAGATACCGGTCAAACCTCCGGAGATGAACAGGCTTACAAAGCCGATAGAGAACATCATACCCGGTGTAAAGCGGATATTACCTCTCCAGAGCGTCGTTAGCCAGTTGAATACCTTGATGGCACTGGGCACCGCAATCAACAAGGTGAGCAACACGAATACAGAACCCAGGAACGGATTCAAACCGGTTACAAACATGTGGTGCGCCCACACCAGGAAGGCGAGGATGGCAATCGCAAACAAGGAACCAACCATCGCCATATAACCGAAGATGGGCTTGCGCGAGTTGGTCGACAAAATCTCCGACACCATACCCATGGCAGGCAACAAGATGATATACACTTCAGGGTGACCCAGGAACCAGAACAGGTGCTGGAACAGGATGGCGCTACCACCTTCATTGGGCAGTGCTTCACCGGAAGCAAGATAAATATCAGAAAGGTAAAAGCTGGTTCCTGCATGGCGGTCGAACAACAGCAGGATGAAACCGCTCAACAGCACAGGGAACGACAATACACCCAATACCGCCGTAAAGAACAGCGCCCAGATGGTGAGCGGTACGCGTGTCATGGACATACCCTTGGTGCGCATGTTCAAAATGGTAGAGATATAGTTCAAACCTCCTAACAGTGAGGATACCACGAAGAGTGCCATACTGATAATCCAGAGATCAACACCGGCTTTCGAACCTTCGGATGCACCACCCAGTGCGCTCAGCGGGGGATAGGAAGTCCAGCCACCACTTGCAGGTCCGGTTTGTACAAACAGTGAAGACAACATGATGATACTTGCCAGCCAGAAAAACCAGTAAGAAAGCATGTTGAGCATCGGGGAAGCCATATCCCTTGCGCCGATTTGCAACGGAATGAGGAAGTTGGCAAAAGTTCCGCTCAATCCAGCTGTCAATACGAAGAACACGAGTACGGTTCCGTGCATCGTTACGAGTGCATAATAGAACTCAGGTTGAATCTTTCCCCCTTTTGCCCAGTGGCCGAGAATATCTTCCAGCCAGGGAAAAGTAGTTTCGGGATAGCCGAGCTGCAAACGGAACAGTACCGACATCATACCACCCAGGAAGGCCCAGATAATACCGGTGATGAGGAACTGCTTTGCAATCATCTTGTGATCCTGGCTGAACACATATTTGGTCAGAAAGGTCTCTTTGTGATGGTGCACATGCTCATCGTGATGTCCGTTGCTGTGTGAAGTATGCACATCGGCTTCGTGCAGTATGGCTTCGTTACTCATATCAATTTCTTTTGTCGGGTATTGGTATTAATGCTCCCTGCTAAATCTTGTTAATTATTTTTTCATCGCAATCACCGGCGTGGCAGTACCTGCTGCCGCTGTTTTTGCTGAATCAGCGGCCGGCTTCTCCGATTTTGCTTTGTCCAGCACCGCAGTCTGGTACTTCGGTTTCTGGGATAACAGCCACAGGTCAAACTCATCCTGGGTAACTACTTCAATCTGACCTTTCATGGAGTAGTGACCTTTACCACACATCTGGTCGCAGGAAATCTCGTATACGAAATCGGGGTTACCGGTTTTTTCTTTCATTTCCTTGGTGGTGTACAACGGCGTAAACCACATGGTTGTAGGTGTACCCGGTACGGCATCCATCTTCATCCGGAAATGCGGCAAACCAACGTCGTGAATAACATCCCTGGATCCGATAATCAGTTTAACAGGCTTATTTTTTACCAGCATCAGTTTGTCGGTTACGATATCATCCTGTGCGGCTTTGTCGGCTTTCAGGTTCAGATCGGGCACGTCGGCCCAAATTAAACCAAGGGAATTATCGTCTTTATCGCTGATGTTCTTGTAATATTTACGTCCGAACTCTTTGTCCTTACCCGGGTAGCGGTAGATCCAGTTGAATTGCTTTCCGGTTACTTCCACTACCAGTGCGTCTTTGGGCGCATCCCCGGTGATCTTGAACCAGTAGAACAAACCAAATCCCACAAGAACGGTCAGGAAAATAGCGGGCACCACGGTCCATACCAGCTCAAGTGTATTGTTATGCGGCAGGTAGTATACTTTTCTCTTCTCCGAATGCTGGTAGCGGAAAGCAAACCAGAACAGCAATACCTGGGTCATCACAAACACGGTTCCGGTGATGTACAAAGTCAGGTGCATCATTTTATCAATCTTCTCCCCATGATCGGAAGCGGCATCGCCCAGGATCTTTCCTTTCAGCAGCTCATTGCACCAGTAAACGCCGATCAGTCCCAGTACAAGGAACAGGATCAGCAAAAATGCATTGATGCGGTAGCTCTGTTCCTGGGATTTCTTTTCTCCTTTAAGAATCGCAACATATTCACTCGCTTTTGCTATCTGGAACATGATCAGGAAACCCAGCAACAAAATCGACAATATGAAAATGGTTGTTAAAGACATAACCGCTTAAATGTTTATACAAAGTTTTGAAATAATAATCCCTGCGCCACTTTTTGTTTAACCTATGTATGATGGATAATACTTTCTTTAAAGAACGGATGGTTTTTCGCCGTCAGCGGAGCCTTGGTGAGCGCTCTTGCTGTGCTGAACATGATCAATCCCACAAAACCAGCCGCTACACCGAAATCAAACAGGTTCATATTCGCATGCGTAATACCGTTTGCATCTTTGGTGATCGCCGGGAATACCATCTGGTAAAAGTCGAGCCAGTGACCAAAGATGATCAGGGCCGCCATGAACGTCATGGTGGTATAGTTCCGCTTTGAACCGCGGCGCATGAGGATGAGCAGCGGGCAAATGAAATTAATGATAAGGTTGATGAAGAAGATGCCCTTGAACCCGTTACCGTGTTCGCGGTTACCGATACGGTCGATGAAATAGATGGTTTCTTCCGGTTGGTTACTGTACCAGATTAGCATGTACTGGCTGAACCAGAGGTAGGTCCAGAAGATAGAAAAGGCAAACATGAATTTACCAATATCGTGGAGGTGTTCTTCGTTCACGAGCTCCAGGTAACCTTTGTTCTTGAGGTAGATGGTGAACAAAGCAATCACCGACATACCTGCCACGAATGTGCTGGCGAAGGTATACCAGCTATACATGGTAGAATACCAGTGTGCGTCGATGCTCATCAGCCACAGCCAGGGAATGGTAGAGGCTACGGTGAGTGCAAACCAAACCAGAAAGAGTGAGGCCCAAACAGTGTTTTTAAAGATGTATTTTTTGCCGGACTCAACATCGGGCAGGGGATTCTCATCCAGTTCGCGCGACAGGGCACGCATTTTATAACCCAGTACCATCCACAAACCAATGGTGAGGATCGTCCAAACGATGTAAAACCCTTTATTCAGAAATACGCTCTTTCCTTCAAGTATTTTATCGCCATGCGGATTCAGCCAGTGGTAGATATGATGTTTGTCTGTGAAAATGAGCGAAAGCAATACCACCAGTCCGATTACGCCCAGCGGAATCACCGCTACCGAAATGGCTTCAGTTACTCTCCGGAAACTCATCTGGAAGGCGCCCATGCCCAGGGTTGTTGCACAGATAAAGAACATGGCTGCGTTTACAACCAGCAGGAAGTACACACTGTTTTGCAGCATCGTACCCCAGAAACGTGCATTTACGGCTTCATCTGCGCTGGAACCATACATAATATAGCCTACAATCACCGACAACACGCCCACACCCATCAGGCCAAATGACCAGTTTCTGTACCGGGGAGAAATTTCAAAATACTCTTTAAAAGAAGACATTCTCAATTAGTTTAGAATCGTTCAATTAGGTTATCCTGGCGTCTTATTTTTTCGTTGTGTCTTTGGCAGCAGGGGCAGCAGCGGCGGCGGCGGCAACCGGTGTCGATTGCGCTGTTTGCAGGGCTTGCTTCGATTTGATATAGCTAACAATCATCCAGCGTTGCTTCGGTGTTACCTGTGAAGCATAGCTACCCATCAGGTTCTTGCCATAAGTAATTGAATGGAACATGGTGCCTTCAGCCATCGCATAATATTTACCACCGCCTGCTTTGGGGTCGATAAAGTTCGCGGGTGCTGCAGGATAGGGACCTTCACCGCCTTTGTAGAGCGGACCGTTTCCATCCAGCTTTTGACCATGACAAACACCGCAGTTCACGAGGTAAAGGCGCTCTGCCTCGGTCAGTTGTTCTGCGTCCATCTGTGGCAGCGGGTTTTTCATCGCTGCAGATTTATCGTAAGAACCGGTTGTATCTGCCAGCATCTCGTAGTGATAAGCTTCCTCGCCTCTTTTCACCGTACCGGCCACCGGGCGGGCATTGTAGAAAATGGAATCGCCAAGCCGGCTGTGGTAATCGGAATACGTTTCATATGCTACGCTGTAGGCCATGTCCGGCATGTATACCCTGCTGGGTTTTCGCTGAACATCGTCGCCACAAGCCTGCATCAGGAATGCCGCGCTGCTTACGATTGCTATGACTGATAATTTCTTCATCGGTGTTGAAATAAATGCTTTTCGAATGTTTTGGGCTTATACGCTGGCTTCTCTTACCTGGAAGGGCATCGTGTCTTTATCGTACCGGCCGAGCCACCATCCTGTTTCGGCTTCCTGTACATTGGTTTCAACGGCGCCGAGCTGCTGAAGGAAAGCCAATGCTTCTGCTTCATTTGTTTTGGCAGTGGTTTCTATAACCATCACAAACAGGTCATCGGTCGCACGCAGGTGAAAATGATGCTTCTTTACAAAAGGTGCCAATTGGCAGAGATAGCAGAAAGTAAGTACCATACCCACGGCAGCAAACAACACCGTCAGCTCAAACATAATAGGAATCCAGGCGGGCAGAGCAAAATGTGGTTTACCACCAATGTTCAGGGGCCAGTCTTTCGTGAATACCCAGCTGATGAACGAAAGCGCCGTTGTGGTACCGGTGATACCGTAGATAAAGCCGGCAGTATGCAAGCTGGTATCACGAAGTCCCATTACGCGATCCAACCCGTGGATCGGAAAAGGCGTGTACACATCATGGATTTTATACCCGGCTTTGCGTACATTTTTTACTGCTGCGAAAAGTTTTGTTTCCTCGTCGAAACAGCCTACAACAAATTTTTTTACACTCATTATGTTAAGCTTTTGGCTATTGGCTCCTGGCTTTTAGCCTTTGTACGATTTCAATTATAATTCTGTTCGCCTTAGTGCGCATGTGCGTGTTCGTGTGCAAACTCCTCTACCGGCTGTTGGTCTACCTGCGTCATATCGTCTTTATAGCTCTCCCCGTTCTTCTTCAGGATATGCTTAATCTCAGCCACTGCAATTACAGGGAAGAATTTAGAGAACAGGAAGTAACAGGTGAAGAACAAACCGAATGTACCCATATAGAAACCAACTTCAAAGATGCTGGGTGCATAGTACGTACTCCAGCTGCTCGGAAGGAAGTCGCGGTAGATAGAGGTAACAATGATAACAAAACGCTCGAACCACATACCCACGTTCACGAGAATGCTCATGAAGAAAGTGAAGAGCAGGTTACGGCGGAGTTTTTTGAACCAGAAGAACTGCGGGCTTAATACGTTACAACCCATCATGATGTAATAGCTCCATGCATAGGGTGTGGTAAGATCCCAGCGATTCTTAAACGCCGCGGCTTCGTAAGGGTTTTGTCCGTACCAGCTGATGAAAAGCTCGGTGATATAGGCAACACCCACGATAGAACCGGTGAGGACAATGATTTTATTCATCACCTCGATGTGCTCAAGGGTAATATAATCTTCCAGTTTCAGCACCTTGCGCGTGATGAGCAACAGTGTTTGCACCATCGCGAAGCCTGAGAATACCGCACCTGCCACGAAGTAGGGCGGGAAGATGGTGGTATGCCAGCCTGGTACAACTGAAGTGGCAAAGTCGAAGGATACGATGGTATGTACCGACAATACCAGAGGCGTACTCAAACCCG
Organism: Bacteroidota bacterium; assembly: GCA_028876035.1. GTDB lineage: Bacteria > Bacteroidota > Bacteroidia > Chitinophagales > Chitinophagaceae > JACMLD01. The sequence continues at coordinate 7,714 of JAGWTK010000007.1, read as the reverse complement.
CCAGCACCAGTGAAAGGCTCTCATGACGCTGCCAGTGTTTGGTAGAACCTGTCCAGCCAAAGCTGAGCAAGCCATACATGAATTTTCTCCATTTCAGTTTAGCACGGTCGCGTACAGATGCCAGGTCGGGCAGAAGACCACTGTACCAGAACAAAAGTGAAACGGTGAAGTAAGTTGAAATCGCAAATACGTCCCAGAGCAGCGGAGAGTTGAAGTTTACCCAGAGTGGTCCGCGGGTGTTGGGATAAGGCAATACGAAGAAGGCCATCCATACGCGACCCATGTGCCAGATGGGAAACTGACCAGCGCACATTACCGCAAAAATGGTCATCGCTTCTGCCGCACGGTTTACACCGGTTCTCCATCCCTGGCGGAACAGCAACAGGATGGCGGAGATCAGGGTTCCGGCGTGACCGATACCAACCCACCACACGAAGTTGGTGATGTCCCAACCCCAACCAATTGTTTTGTTAAGGTTCCACTGGCCCACACCGTACATCACTTCCATGGTGACGGACCAGATACCAAAGCAGAGCAGTCCTACCGAAATAATGAAACCGATATACCACAAACGGGAGGGCTTCATTTCGATGGGCCTGATGATGTCTTCAGTAACCTGGTGATAAGTTTTCGCACCTGTTACCAGTGGTTCGCGCACCTGTGATTCGTATCTGAGTAATGACATATTCTGGGCTTTGACCGTTTGGCTATTAGCTGTTGGCTATTAGCAGTTAGCTTAAATCAATATAAAACAAGACCTGTCGTCTCTGAATTACTTATGCGTGCTCTTTCTCGGCTTTCTTCTCTGCTCCTTCTTTCTCTGCGCTGTGCGCTTCCGGTTTTTCCAGTTTGCCGCCGGTTTCCATTTCGGTATTCCGGATTTTCGCGAGGTAGCTCACATTCGGCAACACGTGCAGTTGTTCCAGTGAATAGAACAAGCGGTTTTTGTTCTCGCGGCGCACGGTGCTTACTTCGCTGTCTTTATTATTTACGTTACCAAACACAATGGCATCGGCAGCGCAGGCCTGCTGACAAGCAGTTTTCACATCGCTGTCGGTGAGTGTGCGGTTTTCTTTCTTGGCTTTGAGTTTACCTTCCTGCAGACGCTGTACGCAGAAAGAACATTTTTCGATCACACCGCGGCTTCTCACGGTTACATCCGGGTTCAATACCATGCGGGTGAGTTCGTCGTTCATCATGTGCACGGCATCATCGAGGTGACCTACGATGGTTTGGTCCTGGTTGTTCGGGAAGCTGTCGGCTCCGGTATAATCGGCCCAGTTAAAGCGACGTACTTTAAACGGACAGTTATTCGCGCAATAGCGGGTACCGATACAACGGTTATAGGTCATCTGGTTCAAACCTTCACTGCTGTGGTTGGTGGCAGCTACCGGGCAAACGTTTTCGCAAGGTGCATTGTCGCAATGCTGACAAAGCATTGGCTGGAAAATCGTCTGGATGCTATCCGGATTGGCAGGATCGCCGCTGAAATAACGGTCGATGCGCAACCAGGCCATATCGTGGTAACGCAACACTTCGCTCTTACCAACCGTAGCCACGTTGTTCTCTGCCGTACAAGCTACCACGCAGGAACCGCAACCATAACATGCGTTGAGGTCGATGCTCATACCCCACTTGATACCAGGCTTTTCGTAATTGGGATAGATGGTTCCTTCCGCGGTGAACTTGTCCAGACCGCCAAAAGGTTTCAGTTCCTTCTCGCGCTCCTCCATAATTTCGTCGGGATGCGCTTTGTATTCTGCCAAAAGCATTTCTTTCACCACTTCCACACGTCCTTCGTACGACATGTGTGTTTGCCCCTGCGCTACTTTATAGGTTTCTTTTGGAACTACTTCGATGCTAACATTGGACACGTTGAAGTCGCCGTTTACTGCCAGCGGGTAGGCATTCTTGCCAGCGCCTACAGTAGCGCGGCCCGACTGTGCATTTCGTCCATATCCAACGGCGATGGCCAGGGTGTTTGCTTCAACACCGGGGATGACCAACACGGGTAGTGTAACAGGTTCTTTCCCGGGAACGGTTACTTTAACCACCGGCTTGCCGGGATTAACTTCAAATTGATCCGCTTGCTGGCGGTCAGCGATATCAACCCCAATTAAAGTCTTTGCCAAAGAAGGCGAGATGATAACGTAGTTGTCCCAGGTAGCCCTTGTGATAGGATCCGGTGTCTCGAGCAACCAGGGGTTATTAGCCTGGCGACCATCACCCAAAACGGGCTTTTGGTAGAGTACCAGTTCGTAGGTACCGCCGGCTTTCTTTGCAGTGGCCGCTGCTGTAGCCTCAGCGAGTTTTGCGTTGCTGAAGGCCGCGCCGCCTGCAGCAGGCGCTGCCGGTTCTATCACACCATTCATCAATGCGGTATCGTACGCTTCTTCGCTTCCGAGTTTGGCTACCCAGAAGTTCTTGAAATAGTCATGGTAACCGGTGGCGTTGCCACTCCATTTCAGCAGGGTATCCTGCAACTGTCTTGTTTTAAACAGCGGGTTGATGGTGGGCTGCATCAGGGAAATATAGCCAGGCTTGATTTCCGCATCGCCCCAGCTTTCCAGGTAGTGGTTGGCCGGAAGAATGTACTTAACGAGTGCCGTTGTTTCGTCGAGGCGCTCATTGAAAGAAACCGAAGTCTTCACTTTCGCCAGCGCTGCTTTGAACTTTGCACCGTCGAAGTAATCGTACACAGGGTTTACATCATACAGCAGCACTGCATTGATCTTACCGCTGTTCATATCATCTATCAGCGTGGCCATATCCGCATCAACTCCTTGTTTGGTCAGCAAGGGTGCTGCCCAGTTAATGGTAGTGCCGTTGGCGCCGATGGCTTCGTTGATGGCATTTACGATAATTTGAACATCGGCACTATGACTGCCGCTTACTACCAGCCCGGCTTCTTTATTGGCCAGCAGGTCTTTTGCTGCGTTTTCTACGCCTTTCTTTACAGATTCAGATACGCCGCTGATGGCTTGTCCGCTTACCGCGCTCAGCAGCGCAGCAGCTACAATCCCTGCTTCGGAAGGTTTATGGGTATAACGCTCATCGGCATTAGAACCCGTCATACTCATCATGCTCTCGAAATGATAGTGCTTGCTCATTTCGGGATTCTTCTCGCCCACTTTGCGCAGTTTGGCGTATCCTTTCTGGTATTCTACATGGTTGAGCCAGGTACCGAGGAAATCGGCGGCCAGGCTCACCACTACTTTTGCTTTTCCGAAATCATACGAAGGAACCGCGCGTTTGCCATAGCTGGCTTCGTTCGCGCTGAGGATGCCGCTGTATGAAATGCCGTCGTATTGTACATGACGGCTGCCGGGATATTTAGCGAGGAATTCGGTGATGATTTGTTTGGTGGTGGGCGAAGTGATCGTAGGCGTCACCAATGCCACCGCAGCACCAGTGAGCGCCTCTCCCAACATCTTATCGAATGCATCCAGGGAACTTACTTCCTGGCCATTGGCCATGGGGTAACGCAAACGGGCGGTATCATATAGATCAAGTACAGAAGCTTGTACGCGGGCAGAAGTACCGCCGCCGGTGATGGTGGACAGCTCGTTACCTTCTATTTTAATAGGACGACCGTCGCGCACTTTCGCTACAACGGGCACCACATCGCTTCCGCTCACGTATGTGGTGGCATACCAGTTCGATACACCCGGTGTGAGGTCCGCGGGTTTATTGAGATAGGGGATGGCTTTGCGTACGGGAGTTTCGCAACCGGCTGCAATGGCTGCCGCAGCGGTGCTGAAACCAACATATTTGAGGAAGTCGCGGCGCGGGGTTTTGGCCTCGGCCATGCCTTCGCCTTCAAATGGCAATTCTTCTCTGAATTCGTCTTTCGCGCTTTGCTGAAAAGCTTCCGAATGGTTTAATTCTCCGAAATTTTGCCAGTATTTTTTACTCATAATTGTAGCCCCATATCCACCGTAGCGGCGGACTATTTGTGATTAAGATGTATTCAGTTAATGCTAGCCTTACCCGCCCCTGCGGGCCGGGGCTTAATAGTGACATTTCTGGCACTCCGTTCCACCAATCATTTCCACCGTTACGCTGTCTATTTTTTTCTTCTCCAGATCGTTGTGATATTTCTCGTAGATGCTGTAGAACTTGTTGCCTTCGCCGGTCTTGGGGTCGTAGAAGTTCACCTTGCTTTCGCGGTGACAGTTGATGCACCAGCCCATGCTGAGGTCGGCAAACTGTTTTACTTCGCCCATTTCCTGGATCGGACCGTGGCAGGTTTGACACTGGACTTTTCCGGCGCGGGTGTGTTGTGAGTGGTTGAAATAGACATGGTCGGGCAGGTTGTGGATGCGGATCCATTCAACGGGTTTGCCTTTGCCGGTGTATTTTTTTGCATTGGGATCCCAGCCGGCGGCTGCATAGAGCTTCTGGATTTCGGCAGTTCCGTTTACTTCGGTGCCGTCTTCCCGGTAGAGTTTCTCGCTGTTCGCGCCATATTCTTTGATCGCCATATGGCAATTCATACAAATATTGGTAGAAGGAATATTGGCATGCTTTCCTTCGTAGGCGCCGCCATGGCAGTACAAACAGCTCACCTGGTTATTGCCCACGTGAACCTTGTGCGAATAGTAAATCGGTTGTTCAGGCTGGTACCCTTTGTTACGCCCCAGGCCAATAGCGCCCTGGATAGTATAATATCCACCGATGATAAACAAAACGATGGCAAATGCAGTTATATAGGCCTTGTTACGGTAGAAAGGTACCGGCTCAGCGGCAGGAACGCCTTCTTTATCGTCGGAAAGTTTGCGGAGGTTGCTGTTTACCTGGAGGAGCACCAGGGTAATGATAGCGAGAATGAGGGTGAGAATTCCGTAGAGAAGGGTGTTGTCGCTTTCAGCAGCAGGCGTAACCCCATCTCCTGGCCCGGGTTTCTTTTCATCTGGCTTAACCGACTCAACATAAGCAATGATATTATCAATTTCAGCATCTGTCAGGCTGGTAAACAGGTTCATCGCTGCTTTACCGCGTGAATTGTATAAATCGTTGAAGTATTTATTACCAGAGGCAAGAACGGCCTGGTTGTTCTTGATCCACGAATGGAGCAGGGCCTTGTCGGGAACGCGCTCTGTGATACCATGGAGGGCGGGACCGGTACCATCTTTTAAGGGGTTATGACAGGCTGCACAATTGCTAATGAAAAGGGCTTTTCCGGCCGCGATATCCTGCGCTGAAGCACCAAAACCTGACACCAAAAGAACCAAAAAAAAGCTGAAGAATATGGATTTGGGGGCAGATGGTCTATGATTAATCATAAGCTCTTAATATCAGGTAATTATGTGGAAAAAGTCTGAATGACCGGGTGCAAAAATAAGGTAGGATTTTAACAAAATACCAACAACGGAAAAATTTTTTTTCCCGCTACTGGCGCGGGTTTCAGCCGATTTTGAAACCTCCTGTTTGATCCTTGTCATGAAATTGTCAAATCGTGGTCAGGATGCGAAAACGACCAGAAATTCACAATCGGTTTTAAGGATTCGGTGGTCCGTTGGAGCCACTGGCTGCTAGCTTCTGGCTACTAGCAGTGACGCGACCGCCGGCGGCAAAAAACATTGTTTCATTTGTTGCCTTTCAAATGCTAAAGGTTCAGACCAGCAGCTAGCAGCCAGCAGCTAGTGGCCTTCTCGCATTTTTACATTTCCCCATTTTCACATTTGCACATTACTTAGTTTTGACCCCATGATTTCCATCGCGCTCTTCGCCTCCGGTGCCGGTTCCAATGCCGCCCGCATTATCCAGCATTTTGCCGGCAGCAGCACCGTAAGTGTGGCACTGGTAGTTTGCAATAAGCCGGGTGCAGGCGTGGTCAAAATTGCAGACAATGCGGGAATTCCGGTGTTAATGATTGAAAAAGAAGCATTTTTTCGGGGAGATGCTTATATCCCGGCGCTCCGCGAACGGGGGATCGACTTTATTGTACTGGCCGGATTTCTGTGGAAGGTACCTTCAGCCCTGGTAGCCGCCTATCGCGGACATATCATCAATATCCACCCCGCCCTTCTGCCTAAATATGGCGGAAAAGGCATGTACGGGGCGCATGTGCATGAAGCCGTGATAGCAGCCAAAGAAAAGGAAAGCGGTATAACCATACATTATGTAGATGAGCTCTACGACCATGGACACATTATTTTCCAGGCGCACTGCGATATCACGGAACATGATACGCCCCAAACCCTGGCCCGCAAGATCCACGAGCTCGAGCATACCTATTTTCCTCTTATCATCGAAAAGACCCTGCAAACTGTAAAATCGTAGTTAAAAGAAACCTTGCTTTTAACAGCATCCTAAACTTGTCTTAATATCACAGCCTGAATACCTGATTTGCAATACGTACATAAATACGTTCTTCCTTGTTTACTACTGCTGGCCGGTACAATTGCCGGCCATGCCCAGGTGATCATCCGGGGCAAGGTCTTCGATATGAGCCGTACCATCCCGCTTGCATCGGTGAGCGTGCTCAGTTCATCCGGCAATGGCACCACGACCGACTCCACGGGTAGCTATACTATATTGGTGAACGACAACGATTCCATCTGGTTTTCTTACCTGAATAAGCCCACGCCTAAGTTTGCCGTGTCTTCGCTGGACAAATTCAACGGGTTTGATGTGTCGTTACACGTGCCCGTTACCGAACTCAAACAAGTAACGGTGATGCCCCGGAGCTATAAGCGCGATTCACTGCAAAACCGCCTGGATTATGCCAAGGCCTTTGACTTCAAAAAACCGGGCATTTCCCTCTCCTCTCCTCCCAACAGCGGCTTTGGTGTTGGGTTAGACCTCGATGCCTTTATCAATATGTTCAACTTCCGGAAGAACCGGCGCATGGCACAGTTCCGGCAAAGACTCTTGCGCGAAGAAGAAGACAAATTCATCGATCACCGTTTTACCAAAGCACTGGTTAAAAAAATTACCGGGTTATCGGGCCCCAACCAGGATGAATTCATGAAAAAATACCGGCCCTCACTGGAATTCACCCGGTACGCTACCGATTACGAATTCGACGAGTACATCAAGCTTGCAGCCCAGGAATACGAACGCCGTAAAAAAGCATTTTAACGGGGCTTACTACATTTTCCTAACTTACTGCACATTCATTCACACTACTGCTTTGTCATGAAACAACTGTTTACATTCTTCCTTGCCGTTTGCATCGCCATCAACGCACTGGCGCAATCACCGAATGCTGCAGCTGCGGGCATGTCGGCCTCCAGGCTCGATCGAATTGATCAGCTCATCAACGATTATGTGGCCAAAGACTGGCTGAACGGAGGCGTCGTGATCGTCTACCGCAATAACCAGCTTGCCTACTACAAGGCCAGCGGGTACAACGATGCAGAAAAGAAAACGGCCATGCAAAAAGATCAAATCTTCCGCATTGCCTCTCAAACAAAGGCCATCACCAGCGTAGCCGTGATGATGCTGTACGAAGAAGGAAAATTTTTGCTGGATGATGCTGTCAGTAAATACATACCCGAGTTTGCCCATCCCAAAGTGATCGCCAGCTTCAATGAAGCCGACAGCAGCTATACCAGCATTCCGGCGCAGCGCGAAGTAACCATCCGCGACCTGCTCACCCATACTTCCGGTATTGGCTATGCGCAGATCGGCAGCAAGCAAATGAATGCCATCTATGCAAAAGCCGGTGTCGTTGGAGGTATCGGCGTAGGAAAGATATTGCTGGGTG
>JAGWTK010000231.1 GCA_028876035.1 Bacteroidota bacterium | reverse complement strand
AGGAGAAAACAAGCTGGAAGCGACGCTCCGGATTAACCCACAGCATGTCATTTTCAGTGGCCATTTCCCCGGTCAGCCCGTTGTACCAGGTGTATGCATGCTGCAGATGGTAACAGAACTGGCAGTCGCGCTGATCGGGCGGCAACTCTCACTGCAAAACGGCCAGGAAATGAAATTTTTGCGGGTTATTGATCCCGGTGTCGACGCAACAATCCAGGCATTGGTCCAATTACAACCCTCCACGAACGGGCAGTTGATGGTGCAGGCCACGCTTTTTTCGGGTGAAACGGTTTTCTTCAAGTTCAGGGGCTTGTATGCCGACTGACAAACCGTGCCGGGTTTTTCAGGTTTTCGTGTATCTTGCACGTCCTTTAAATTAATTTGTATGGAGTATAGCAGAATCATCGCGGTATCGGGTTTGCCCGGCTTGCATGAACTTATCAGCAGTAAAAGCGATGGGGCCATTGTTCGTTCACTCGACGATAAAGCAACGCGTTTTGTGTCCAGTCGTATTCACAACTTTTCGCACCTCGAAAGCATCGAAATATACACGGTAAGGGACAATGTAAACCTGGTAGATGTATTACAGGCAATGGAGAAGAGTGGTCAGTCGCTCCCCGATGCAAAAGATAATGCTGCCGTAAAGAAATATTTTGAAGCAGTATACCCCGATCTTGACTTCGATCGGGTGTATTCCAGCGACATGAAAAAAATTGTGAAGTGGCTGGAGATTCTGCAGAAAAATAATGTTGAGATAAAGCTCTCCGAACCACCTATAGAGGAAGAACCTGAAGCACAGCCAGCGCCCGAAGCGGTGGAGGAAAAGCCTGCTAAAAAAGTGAAGGCAGCAGATAAAGAAAAAGCGCCCGCCGCAGAGGAAGAAGCGCCGAAGAAGAAAGCAGCAACGAAAAAAGCAGCAGAGCCCGCTGCTGATAAGCCTGCCAAAACAACAAAGGCGGCAAAAGAAAAAGAAGCGGGAGAAGAAGCGCCGAAAAAGAAAGCGGCTGCAAAGAAAAAATAACCAGCAATTATTTCACAGGCTAACGGTCATGGACATTGTTTGTCCGCAGTTAGCCTGTTTTATTTTAAAATATCCGTGTATGCAAGCAAGTGCTGACATCAAAGCACTCCCACGGCAGTTCTTGCCGAAAGATTTTGCCGTAACGAACTGGGAGGCATTGGAGCCGTATTTTAAGAACCTGCTGGACCGGGCCTTGGATTCACCGCAAGCGCTGGAAGCTTGGTTAAAAGACAGCAGCGAACTGGAAGCGGTAATAAGTGAAGATGCCTGCTGGCGACAGATAAAGATGACCTGCGATACCGAGAATAAATCGCTGGAAGAAGCCTTCGTATTCTTCGTAACGCAGGTGCAGCCGAAGATTCAGCCGTATGCTGATAAACTCAACCGAAAGCTCATCGAATGTCCGTTTACAGCGGAACTTGACAAACAAAAGTATTTCACCTACCTCCGATCTGTCAAAAAAAGCATTGATCTGTTTCGGGAAGAGAATATTCCGCTCCAGTCGGAACTCAGTGTATTGGGTCAGCAATTTGGCGTGATCTCGGGCAAGATGACGGTAGAGGTAGATGGTAAGGATTATACATTGCAGCAGGCGGCCAAGTTCCTGGAAAGTCATGACAGGTCACTGCGGGAATCAGTCTACCGAAAGATCAACGAAAGAAGGCTTGCCGATAAGGATGCGCTCAATGATTTGTATTCACAGCTTGTGCAAAAGCGGCAGCAGGTGGCTGCAAATGCAGGATTCGCCAATTACCGTGACTATAAGTTTGTAGATATGGGGAGGTTTGACTATAGCAAGGAAGACTGTTTCGCATTTCATGAATCCGTTAAGCAGTACGTATTGCCGTTAGTCGATAAGATTTATGAAGGCAAGAAAAAGAAACTTGGACTGGAAACGCTGCGCCCCTGGGATTTGGAAGCAGAACCTGCGGGAACCCAGCCGCTGCGCCCATTTCAAACCGGCGAAGAATTACTCAACAAAAGCATTGCGTGTTTTGAACAGATACGTCCCTTTTTTGCAGATTGCCTGCGCAGGATGAACGAAATGCATCGGTTTGACCTCGAAAGCAGGAAAGGCAAAGCCCCGGGCGGTTATAATTGTCCGTTAGCAGAAACAGGCGCTCCCTTTATATTTATGAATGCGGCCGGACAAATGAGTGATGTTACGACCATGGTGCATGAAGGTGGGCATGCAGTGCATTCATTCCTGGCTCATCCGCTGGAGCTCAGTGCTTTCAAAGAATACCCAATGGAAATAGCGGAAGTGGCCAGCATGGCCATGGAATTGTTCAGCATGGATTATTGGGACACTTTTTTTACGAGCGCAGATGATCTGAAAAGGGCAAAAGAACATCAGCTGGAACGTGTAATTACGATCTTCCCCTGGATTGCTACGATCGATAAATTCCAGCATTGGGTATATGAACATCCTGCACACACGGTCCAGGAAAGAGAAAAAGCGTGGATGGATGTGCTCGGTGAGTTTTCCAGCAGCGTCATTGATTTCAGCGGATTGGAAAACTACAGGCGCTACAACTGGCAGAGACAGCTTCACTTGTTTGAAGTTCCATTTTATTACATCGAATATGGAATTGCACAATTGGGTGCCATTGGTTTTTGGAAGCAATTCAAGCAAAATAAAGAGCAGGCACTTAACAATTATGTGGGCGCCTTGAGTTTAGGTGGAACGGCTACGCTTCCAAATTTATACGAACGTGCAGGTCTGAAATTCAATTTTGGTGCAGACAATATCCGGCAGCTAATGGATTTTGTAGATGGCGAGCTGAAATCGCTTATCGGGTAGTAAGAAAAATACCCGCTTTAGGGTATGGTAAAGTCTTGGAACCGGCTACTTTTGATATTATCTTTGAAACAGAAAGTAATTACTAAACATAGCTACTAATCAGAGCCTTAACCAAGAAGTCCCGATGTTTCCACACCGGGGCTTCATTTTTTCAGACCCGTCTGTTTCATCCGGCAAGATAAAAGTTCAATTTACTGGCTCGTCGCTACAAACTGTTTCAACCATTTTTTTGCATCCTCGTCACTGGTAAAGCTCTTCATCGGAATGGGCGGGGGCTTCAATGCAAAAAGGATTTTCATGATAAAATACGATAGTCCTGGTTCAGCAACCATTGCCATGGCGGAATAGATTTCCGGTAGCATTTCGGTCGACAATTTTCGTGTAGCCTTATCCGGTACCGGCGATTTTGAGAGATAGATCAGCAGCGGCATTTTTTTATTGCCAGTGATCATTTTCACAAGTGCCACATTCTCGTGAATTAGCGGAACTGTTCTGCGAATATTTTTAGACAGCGATACCAATATTCCTTCGTCGATCCAGTAATCAGCGATTGTACCATTCGTTAGTACAACGCCCCTGGGGATCTTTGGCGTTTTCTTTTCTTCCATACGGTAAAATTAAAGGTCTGCCTGGTTGCTACACATAAACGGCGGCCGCAGCTTTGTTCCCGACAATCATTTTTTGTTTATTTTAATCAGATGAAAGTCTTCATTATTTCTTTTCTTGGAATATCGCTGGCAGTACCTGGTATCGGGCAACCATCCCGGTTCGATGATCCGGGCATTCTGTTTACACATCCGCCCGCAGCGGCGAAACCCGGCGTATTGTGGATGTGGATGGGCGCTAACCTAAGCAAGAAAGGAATCACCAGGGATTTGGAAGCACTCAAACGAGCCGGTTTTAACCGAACTACGATGTTCAGTCTTGCCGATATTACTACCCCATGGGCAGGTGAGATCCAAAATAGCCCGACACCGGAATTGATATCCTGGACTGAACCATGGTGGGATATGCTTCGGCATGCAGCGCTGGAATCAAAGCGGTTGGGAATGGACTTTGGTACATTCAACGGTCCGTCTTATGAATCCAGCGGCGGAAAATGGATCACACCCGAGCTGGCGATGCAGGAACTTTGCTGGAGTAAGGTGCTGGTAAATGGGGGCGCTGCGATTGATTTGGTATTGCCAAAGCCAACCGTGGACCCGAGAGCAAACGAGTATTTCCCGGTATACAATCCGGAAACAGGCCTTGTAGAAAAGCCGGTCATTCCGGAGCGTTCGACCTTTTATCGCGATGTTGCTGTAGTAGCCGTTCCGGCAGAGCGTATGCCTGCAGCAGATCGCATCGTTGATCTTACCGGTTCAATGCAAGCGGATGGCCGTGTTCATTGGCAGGCGCCGGAAGGCAAATGGACCTTGTATCGTTTTGGACATACACTGATGGGCGGATTGATTCAACCGGCGCAATGGCAGGCGGCAGGATTTGAATGCGATAAAATGAGCCAGGCGGCGGTAGACTTTCACATCGATCATGTTATTAGTGAGATCAAAAGACACGTAGGCGATTTGATCGGAACCGGTTTCACGCATGTCCATTTTGACAGCTACGAAGCGGGCAATCCCACCTGGACACCGCTCATGCGCGAAGCATTTGTACAACGACGTGGTTATGATCTGTTGAAGTGGTTGCCTGTTATCGCGGGTGATGCCATTGGTAGTGCAAAAGATTCAGCCAGGTTTATGCAAGATTTTGACGCTACTATCAAAGATTTATACCGCGATGTGTATTTTACCACACTTAGACGCAAACTGGAAAAAGCCGGGCTGCGTTTTCTATGCGAACCTTATGGCGGTCCCTGGCGGCAGCATGAAATCATGCCGTTGGTACAGGATGTAATGACCGAGTTCTGGACGCATGGAGGTAAGTATGCACCTTATGAGCTGGATAGTACAGTGGCGGCCCTGCGTAAGTCGGGCCAGAATATCATCGAAGCAGAAGCCTTCACCGGTGCGCCGGCAGACAGCAAATGGTCTGAAACGCCTGCCTGGCTGAAACCCATTGGCGACGCTGCATTTTGTGCCGGTGTCAACAGACTTGTACTGCATCGTTTTGTACAACAGCCATGGGACGTGAAATACAAACCCGGTGCAACAATGGGTCAGTGGGGAACGCATTTCGATCGCACGCAAACCTGGTGGAACGCAATGCCATCACTGGTACAGTATTGGCAACGCTGCCAGGCACTGTTGCAATGGGGATTCATTGCACCTTCAGTGAAGGATGATTTTAGCATGGTACCGGATGCTGACAGTGTTGATCTGCATGCGATCCATCGCCAATACCAGGGAAACCATCTTTGGTTTGTTGCAAACACATCGCATCGTTCAGGCTATGCTGACATTTCATTGGGCGTAAGTGGACTGCAGGCTGAATTATGGGATCCGGTCACTGGCGAGATGCGCTTGCTGGGGGAGGCACAAGCCAGGAACGGCAAGACAAGCGTGCGCATTTTTTTCAATGATGCGCAAAGTTTTTTCCTGGTATTTCGAAAGCCCTTGCACGCGGCGGCTCCATTACCGGTCAAAATCGATCTCCCCATGCATCACCGGGCCATCACCAGGCCATGGAAACTACAGTTTGATCCAAAATGGGGAGGGCCGGTAAAACCCGTGTTATTGACAACGCTTGCCGATTGGACAAAGCAAGCCGATAAAGGAATAAAGTATTACAGTGGCACTGTCGTTTATTCGAATCGTTTTGATAAACCCGCTGGCGCAAAAGAACTAAGACTGGAACTGGGAGAGGTGCATAACCTGGCAGAAGTTGTCGTAAATGATGTTAATCTTGGTTTCGTATGGTGTGCTCCCTGGAGTATCCGCATTCCACCGGGCATACTAACGGGAAAGGACAACCGGGTAGAGATCCGGGTAACCAATACCTGGGCCAATCGATTGATTGGCGACGAGCAGGAACCCGATGATTGTGAGTGGTTGCCCGGGCATATGGAAAGCGGTAATTTTTTAAAAGCGTTCCCGGATTGGTTTTTAAAAGGCCAACCGCGTCCATCAAAGGGTCGTTACTGCTTTACCACCTGGAATTATTTCACCAAAGAATCACCGCTATTGCCTGCCGGACTGATCGGGCCGGTTGGTATAAGCTTTCGTTGAGGTAAGAAAGCAGTTTGTACTCAGGCACCGGCTGCTGCAATTTTAACCGAGGTCATTGTAAGCGATCCTGCTACTGCTTTGTCATTAAAGAGCGTGACCGCATCTTTGTTATCCTTTAACGCCAGCGTGTACAGCAGCGGAAGGTAATGTTCGGGCGAAGGAATAGCCATTTGGAACGCCCGGCCTTGTTGCTGGTATCGAATGAGCGATTGGTGATCACCCTCAAGGATGAACCGTTTCATTGTAAGGCTCGCCTCTTCTGCCCAGTCGAAAGCGAAGTTGTCTTCATGGAATTTATTCCAGGCTATCATCCGAAGGTTGTGCACCATGTTGCCGCTGCCAATGATCAATACGCCTTTATTACGTAGTATCGAGATTTCCTTTGCCAGTTCGTAATGGTATTGCGGTGGTTGGCGATAATCCAAACTCATTTGTA
>JAGWTK010000006.1 GCA_028876035.1 Bacteroidota bacterium | reverse complement strand
GGCTGGGGAAGATAGCCCTGCCCCCGATACAACCCATCATCGGTTGCCAGCAAGCATCCCGTTACCGCAATAAAATCGAATTTACGTTCAGCAACAGGCGCTACCTGTTGCCATCGGAGATCGGAAGAGGCGATATCGATACACAACAGAATGCGTTTGGCTTTCATGTGCCGAGGTTGTTCGACAAAGTAATCGACATCAACACCTGCCACCTGATGGAAGAACCGGTGAACGCAATTAAGAACAGCATCCGGCGCTTCGCCCTGGAACAAGGCTATGCCTTCTATGATATTCGGCACCATACAGGCTGGTTAAGAACCCTGATCATCCGTATTTGCACAACGGGCGAGATCATGGTGAACCTCTGCGTAGCGTACGATGACCAGCCGGCACTCAAGGCACTATTTGATTACCTGCTTCAACAGGTGCCTTCGATTACCACTTTGCTGTATACCATCAATCCTAAAAAGAACGATACCATTTACGACCTTGCGCCGAGAACCTGGACGGGCAAAGGCTATGCGTTGGAAAAACTGGAAGACTTTACCTTTAAGATCAGTCCGAAATCCTTTTTCCAAACCAATACCCGCCAGGCCGAACAGCTCTACCGGGTAACAAGGGAATTTGCCGAACTCGATGGCACGCAAAACGTGTACGATCTTTATTGTGGTACCGGTAGTATTGGCATTTTTGTAAGCCGGCTGGCCAAACAGATTGTAGGGGTAGAACTGGTAGAAGAGGCCATTGAAGATGCCAAAGAGAATGCTGCCCTTAACAATATACAGCATGCTCATTTTTTTTCGGGCGATGTGATCGATGTTTGCAACGACGATTTCTTTGCGCAGTACGGTCGGCCCGACGTAATCATTACCGATCCGCCGCGTGCAGGCATGCATGAAAAGCTGGTGAAGAAAATACTGGAGATAGCCGCCCCTGTTGTTGTGTATGTGAGCTGTAACCCGGCAACGCAGGCCCGCGACCTGCAGTTACTCGATGAAAAATATGAAGTTACCCGCGTGCAGCCGGTAGACATGTTTCCGCAGACGCATCATATAGAGAATGTGGTGCAGTTGAAGAGAAGGCCGGTACAAAGTACATAGTACATAGTACAAAGTACCAAGACTTGTCCGTACCGTTTCAGGTTGCTAATAGAGTCAAATGGGTTGCTCGTGTAAATGCAAAGTGATTTGATGATCTGAAAAATAACGTTGGCTTGTTAAAACAGAGAAAGCGTATCTTTTTAAGCATTCACTGTCTTTGTACTAAGTACTTAGTACTTTGTACCAGATACCAAATACCAGATACCTTACTATGATTAGTTTACTCCTCACCCACCAATGGAAAGCCTTCTGGCGGAGCCGAAACGCCGGAAAGAGCATCGCTTTGCGCATCTTCATGGGCTTTTTAATACTGTACCTGTTGCTGACGGCCATAGGTGTTGGCGTATTTCTCAAGGAAGCACTCGAAAAATTATACCCCGGACAGGATACCATCCGCGTTTTTTGCGGCTTTGCCCTCTATTATTTTTTGATCGACATGTTTACGCGGTTTATGCTGCAGGACCTGCCAACACTCACCATTCAGCCTTACCTCACGCAGCATATCCGCAGGAGTCAGCTGATCCGTTTTTTAAATGTGCGGTCACTGTTCACCGTTATTAACTTAATCCCCCTGCTGCTATCGCTCCCGTTCACCTTTATGGTCATCGGACCGGCACATGGCACCGGACCACTGTTGGGTTTTGTTGCTGCATTGCTCGGATGCACTTTTTTCAATCATTTTTTTATCCTGTATGTAAAAAGAAAAAGCCTGGTCAACAGCTGGTGGTACGTAATCTTCCTGCTGGCGCTGGCTGCACTGGGTGCACTGGAGTATTTTCATGTTTTCTCTTTCAGTAAGGTCTCATCCGCATTGTTTTACGGGATTATCGAAAAGCCCTGGCTTTGTTTACTGCCCGCAGGACTCGCCGTTGCAGCGTTTTTCAACAACGATGCCTTCCTCCTGAAAAACCTGTACCTCGAAGACATCGGCGCACGCAATAAGAAAAAAGAAGGTGCCGAGTATACCTTCCTCAACCGCTTCGGGGCAGAAGGGGAATTAATAGGACTTGATCTCAAATTGATCCTTCGGAATAAACGTCCGCGTTCAGTAGCGATGATCACGGTGCTTTTTCTTTTTTACGGATTCATTTTTTATAAACCGGAATACCTGCGCCAGGGTTGGTGGGGTTTTTTGCAGGTAGGCGGCATCTTTCTCACCGGTTTGTTTATCAGCAACTATGGCCAGTTCCTGTTTGCCTGGCAGAGTGGTCATTTCGACGGTATGATGGCCAGTAACCTCAGCGTCAAGACCTATATCAAAAGCAAATTCATGTTGTTTACAGCTGTGTGCACATTGGTGCTGCTGTTAACGGCATTTTATGGCCTGCTGGAATGGAAACTATTACTGGTGCAATTGTCGGGCTACCTCTACAATGTAGGTATTCACGCGGTCATTGCCGTTTATTTTGCAACCCGTAGTTACAAAGCCATTGATATCAGCAAAGGAACCACCTTCAATTACCAGGGTATGGGCGCTGAAAAATGGATCTATTCTTTGGTCATCCTGCTGGTGCCAATGGTTATCTACTGGCCTTTTGCGTATTTCTTCCATACGCCCTGGGCGGGGATTGCGGCTATCGGGATCCTGGGGCTGATTAGTTTCCTGCTGCAGGACTGGTGGATTGATATCCTTACCCGTGAGTTCCGGGCGAGAAAGCACCGCATACTCGATGGCTTCCGTGAAAACTAATAACCGTCACCATTAACCGAAACATTAAACGATGATACAAGTAAACGGGCTGGTAAAAACATATTCGGGTAAAACCGTGGTAGACATTCCTTCGCTGCAGGTAGGAGAGGGTGAGATCATCGGACTGGTGGGTAACAATGGAGCGGGTAAGACAACCTTTTTCCGTCTCCTGCTCGACCTTATCCGTGCCGATAAGGGGGAGATTTTGTCCAAAGAAAAAAATGTGGCCACTTCGGAAGACTGGAAACGCTACACTGCTGCTTATCTCGACGAAGGTTTCCTGATCGATTACCTGACACCGGAGGAATATTTTTATTTCGTTGGCCGGCTCAACAACCGTTCAAAAGCAGATGTGGATGAGTTCCTGAAAACCTTCGAAGGTTTCTTTGACGGGTCTATCCTGAAAAGTGGTAAATACATCCGCGATTTGTCGAAGGGCAACCAGTTTAAAGTAGGTATCGCGGGTTGCCTGTTGCAGGATCCGGAAGTATTACTGCTGGATGAACCTTTTGCCAATCTTGACCCAACTACCCAGCTGCGCCTGATCAAAATGATAAAGGAATTACATGCCCGAAGGAGGATGACGATTTTTATCAGTAGCCACGATCTCAACCATGTCACCGATGTGTCCACCCGCATCCTGCTGATGGAGAAAGGCTTTATCATAAAAGACCTGCGGAGCAAAGAGGATACCTTGCAGGAGCTGGAGGACTATTTCCGTGTATAAACTTGTTTTGCATTAATTTGCCCGGCACAACCGGGGGATGACAGTAACTTTGCCGCAAACATTCAAAACAGAACCGGAATGGCTTACATGAACCAGAGCGGGGTGAGTTCAATACCTCCAGCATTAAGGGCGATCATCATCATAAATGTCATTTGTTTTATTATTCAGAATGCTGCGCCCGTGGTTACAGAATGGGGCGCTCTTCATTATTGGGGATCCCCGTTGTTCAAACCACACCAGCTCATCACTAATATGTTTTTGCACGGGGGGGTGGCACATATTTTCTTCAACATGTATTCGCTCTGGATATTTGGGGCTATTCTTGAAAATTACTGGGGCAGCAAACGTTTTTTGAACTTTTACCTGATCTGCGGCATTGCGGCCGGTATTGTGGCCATTTTATTTGCCCCTTATACAAGTTTGCAGAGTGCAAAACTGATGATTCGGATGCAGGGGGGAGAAGGCAATCTGCAGGAACTGGCAGAGGCTTTTAAAATGCAATGGGCTGCCATCGGCGCTTCGGGCGCAGTAATGGGCGTTATGGCCGGTTCAGCCTATATTTTTCCGAACCGGGAACTGATGATTTGGCCGATTTTCATCCCGGTGAAAGTAAAATACCTCGTCCCATTTTATGTTTTGGCTGATTTGTTCGGCGGTTTCGGTTACAGCGGCAACGATAATATCGCCCATTTTGCACACCTCGGCGGTGCGATAGTAGGATTTTTGATAGTATTCGTTCAGAACAAGATGAATCGCCGGGATTTTTACTGATTTTTTCAATCCATACAACCTACGGGCATCCTGATTTGTAATAACCGGAGAAGCAGTGAAATGACAGTTAAAGAAGAAAAGAAAAGCAAGATATTCCTGGGTCAGGCCGATAATAGCCTGGTGATGTTATTTGCTTTCAACACCCTCGCATTTGTATTGCTGAAGTTTGTGTTTGTCATTTACCAAATGTCTGACCTCAGTCTCGACGCCTATTTCCGCACCATATTCAACTGGTTTATACTACCCGCCGATGTACACCGCTTTGGCACGCGGCCCTGGACCATACTCACCAGTATGTTTGTCCACCAGGACTACTGGGCCGTTATACCGGCGATGTTCTGGCTGGCGATATTTGGCTACGTAATGCAGGATTTGTCCGGCAACCGTCGCCTCGTTCCGGTGTATCTTTTCGGTGGACTGGCCGGAGCGGTGGTGTATGTTGTAACCTACAATGTGTTGCCCGCGCTTCAATCCAGTTTGCCTTCGGCTGCTTTTTTTGGTTCAAATGCGGCCATCATGGCGGTGGCGCTGGCTGCCACCACACTTAAACCCGACTATCGGTTTTTCCCCATGATCGGCGGCGGCATACCACTCTGGATAGTTACGGTGGCCTATGTCATTATTGATGTCCTCTCCATACATGGCGGTGATGCACCAAAGTACATGGCACACATCGCAGGCGCTGCAACCGGTTATCTTTTCGTTTACAGGTTGCGCCAGGGCCACGACTGGAGCGTGGGCATCAACCATGTTTTTACCTGGTTCAATGATTTGTTTAACCCGAATAAGCGTGATAAGAACAAAAAGTTTCGGGACGAATATTTCTATAAAGTGCATGGTGTACATCCCTACCGCCGCATCCCCAATGTGACCCAAAAACGGATCGATGAAATTCTCGATAAGATCAACCAGGAAGGCTATCACCTGCTCACCGACGAAGAAAAAGACATTTTGCGCAGGGCTTCGTCCAACGATGAGTTGTAATTTTAGGCATGGCGCGTTTTGTGCGTAAGCTTTCCAAGAAGATTTTTATTTGGATCAACCTCCTGGCAGTGGCTGTTTTTTTACTGGCCTGCATGACCGGCTACCTGACGCCCGGGCGGTACTGGTACATCGCCGTATTGGGCGTTGTATTTCCTCACCTGTTGCTGGTATTGGTTGGCTTTGTCATTTTCTGGGCAGGGTTTAAGTCGAGATGGTTTTTGCTGTCGTTGATCGCCCTGGTCATCGGATGGTCGCAGGTCAGCCGGGTCGTAGGGATGCATCCCTTCAATGGTTTTACCCTGGAAAAGAAAGAAGGCACGCTGCGTGTAATGCATTGGAATGTGGCACGTTTCGACCAGATGAATGTAACAGCTTCGGGTAACCGCAACAGGCAGGGCGACCTTGATTATATCAGGAAGATGAATCCCGATATCATTTGCATGGCAGAGTTCCTCGAATCGAACAACCCCCGCGAAATCAAACAGAATATTCCATATTTCCGTGATTCACTTCATTTCCCTTATTATTTCTTGGCGCCCGATTATCGTCGCTGGGATGGTTTGTACATGCACGGTGTTGCCATCTTTTCAAAATACCCGCTGCTTGATACGCAGCGAATTCGGTTCGCAGGGCCGGAAAATGCAAAAGCGGGAGAGAGCCTGATACATGCCGATGCCGACGTCGATGGAAAACGTATCCGCATTTTTGCTACCCACCTGCAGTCGCTCCGCTTCGATGGCAACGACTATTCTGTAATTAAAGATGTGACCAATGTTGAAAACGGTGCCGTCAACAAATCAAAGGGCGTACTGCGCAAATTCAGGCAAGCCTATTTCCTCCGAAGCAAACAAGCAGAGATTGTAAAACGGGAGATGGATGCCAGTCCTTACCCCTCTGTTTTATGCGCCGACTTTAATGATGTTCCCAACTCTTTCACGTATCAAAAGATCAGGGGACACCATCATGACGCCTTTTTGTCTGCTGGTTTTGGATTGGGAAGAACCTTTTCGTCTCTGTCACCCACCCTGCGGATCGATTATATATTCACCGATCCCGGCATTGATGTGCTGCAGTTTAAAAAAACGGTTCTTCCCTTTTCTGATCACTACCCGCTCGTGGCCGACCTTCGCCTGGCGGACCCGGCGCGTCACTAAAACCGGGCTTTTGTCTATTTTTGCCGACCTTTATTGACAGACCGCAACAGAAAGTATATGTCTTCATTGTCGATTTATAATTCGATCAGCCGAAAGAAAGAACTGTTTGAACCCTTGACGCCAGGTTACGTGGGCATGTATGTATGCGGCCCGACCGTGTACAGTGACGTGCACCTGGGTAATTGCCGCACTTTTATCTCTTTCGACATGATGTACCGCTACTTTCTGCACCTTGGCTACAAAGTGCGGTATGTACGCAACATCACCGATGCCGGTCACCTCGAAGGCGATCGCGATGAAGGCGATGACAAGTTTTCCAAGAAAGCCCGGCTGGAACAACTGGAGCCTATGGAAATCGTGCAGCGCTACACCCTGGGTTTTCATAAAGTGCTCGAACTGTTCAATACTCTTCCGCCCAGCATCGAACCCACGGCTACCGGTCATATTGCTGAACAGATCGAAATGGTAAAGAAAATCCTGCACAATGGCTATGCGTACGAGATCAACGGTACCGTTTACTTTGATGTAGAAAAGTACAATCGTGAGAAACCCTACGGCATCCTTACCAACCGTAAGCTGGAAGAACTGCTGGAGAATACGCGTGACCTGGGCGGACAAGAAGAGAAAAAAGGAAGGCTCGACTTTGCGCTCTGGATCAAAGCCAAACCCGAGCACCTGATGCAGTGGCCAT
Organism: Bacteroidota bacterium; assembly: GCA_028876035.1. Taxonomy (GTDB): domain Bacteria; phylum Bacteroidota; class Bacteroidia; order Chitinophagales; family Chitinophagaceae; genus JACMLD01. Next base: position 21,204 of record JAGWTK010000006.1, on the reverse strand, counting down.
CGCCCTGGGGAATGGGTTTCCCGGGCTGGCATATTGAATGCTCGGCGATGAGCAAGAAATACCTGGGGAACGAATTTGATATTCATGGTGGCGGTATGGACCTCGCTGCTACGCACCATACCAATGAAATCGCGCAATCACAGGCCTGCAATCATGTGAATCCGGCACGCTACTGGATTCACACCAATATGCTAACAGTGAACGGTGCACGCATGAGTAAATCAGCCGGCAATGGTTTTTTGCCCGGAGAATTGTTTACCGGCAACCACCCGCTGCTGGAGAAAGCCTATTCTCCTATGACGGTGCGCTTCTTTATGATGCAGACGCATTACCGGAGTACACTGGATTTTAGTAACGAGGCTTTGCAGGCGGCAGAGAAAGGATTTCGTCGTTTGTGGGAAGCCTACGAAAACCTGCAGAAGTTTGCGGCACATGAGGCAACAGCTGCAGATACTGCACTCGACAGCAACCTGCAACAGTTGCTCACCGGTATGGATGATCACATGAACGATGATTTCAACACGGCAAAAGTGCTGGCCAACATGTTTGAAATCGTTCCCACCATTAACTCGATGCGGGATGGTGGAATTCCGGCGAATGCTATCAGTGGCGCCACCCTGCAACAACTGAAAGACTATTTCAAAAACTACCTGGAGCAGGTGCTGGGACTGCGTGCCGAAGTGCAGCAGGACGATGGCCGTCTGAACAGTGTATTGCAATTGCTGGTGGAGATCCGCAAGGAAGCCCGCGCCAAAAAAGACTATGCTACCAGCGATACCATTCGCAATCGCCTCACATCCATGGGCATCATGATGAAGGACGAGAAAGATGGCAGTGTGACGATTTCATTCGCATAAACTTATTCCGTTTTATTTACAACTCGGGACCGATTTCATACAATTCAGCCGCCGCTCCGTGCAGGCGGCTGTTTTTTTTGTCATTGGTGAAAACATCAATTATGAGAAAGGTCCTTACACGACGCCACTTTTTTACAGTGCTGCTGATGGCAGTACTTTCTGTAATGGGAACGAGCTGCCAGTACATGCCGCCCATTCCTCCGTCCAACGCGCAGAACACCATCCTGCAAAAGCTGGCATCCGACAGTCGGTTTCAATTCCTCACCGTAGCCGTTGCCCGCGCGGGATTAACCAGTGTACTAAGTGATAAATCGGCACAGCTTACATTGTTTGCGCCCACCGACCAGGCATTCCAGGCCGCCGGTTTTCCTACCGTTGAATCCATTGCAAAAGCCCCTGCTGAAACATTGAAGGCAATCCTGCTCTACCATGTATTATCCGGTGAAACGAAATCGGCACAAATTCCCCTTGCATCGAACACAGCGGTTACAACGGTTGCCAACAAGCCCGTTTTTATTACCCGTACAAACGCAGGAAAAGTATTTGTGAATGGCGTTGCGGTAATTCAGAAAGACTGGGACGCCAGCAATGGTGTTATCCATGTCATCAACCGTGTACTGATTCCTGCAGTAGGTGATATTGTACAAACAGCACAGGGGAATGCCAACCTCAGTTACCTCGTGGCTGCCGTGCTGCGTGCAAGCCAGGGCACTGTGAATGTGGCTGCTTTATTGAGCGGCGACGGTCCACTCACTGTTTTTGCCCCTACTAACCAGGCCTTCAAAAACGCTGGTTTCGCTACCGTGGATGCCATCAACGCAGCTGATCCCGCTGCACTCACCCCCATTCTTGCCTACCATGTTATCGCCGCACGGGTATTCTCATCCGATCTTACCGAAGGTGCAGAGCCCACTACGCTCAATGGCAAGAAAGTGAAGATTACGCTCGCAGGCGGCCCCAAAGTAAAAGGACTGAGCAATACCACCGCTTCCAACATCATCATCACCGATATCGTTACCACCAATGGTGTAGTACATGTGATCGACCAGGTACTGCTTCCATAAATGTAATGCAAACCAACCCGTCAACCGGGGGACCAAATTCTTCCATTCATTCCCCGCGAACAACAATTCGCGGGGAATATCCCGCAAGGCAGTAAAACGACTGTTATCTAAAAAAACTACATCATGAAAAATTCACTATTGTCAAACCGTTTCCTTTTCTGCGCGCTATCTGCAGCAGGAATGTTGTTCGCTTCGTGCAAAAAAGATGACACACCCGCACCCGCTGCGAACACAGTCGTTAATGTGGCCACCAATAACGGCTTCACCACATTGGTAAGTGCGGTGGGTACAGCCGGTTTAACCAGTACCCTGAATGGTACGGGGCCGTTCACCGTGTTTGCGCCCACCAATGCCGCATTCTCTGCTATTACGGTTCCTTCGGATCCGGCCGTGCTGGGTAATATCCTCAAGTACCATGTCCTTAGTGGCAAGGTTTTGTCGACCGCTCTGCCCACCAGCTACGCGAGCGGTGTTGTTACACTAAACGGTGATTCAGTATATGTAAAACGTTTCTCTTCCGGAAATGCCTATGTAAATGGCGTGAAAGTGGAAACGGCGAATGTAGATGCCAGTAACGGGGTGGTGCACGTGCTTGGAACGGTACTGTTGCCGCCGGCTGCCAGTGTGGTTGCCGTTGCGCAGTCAGACACTTCTTTCAAGTTGCTGGTGCAGGCGGTGATCAAATGCGGTTTAGCTTCTGCATTGAGTGCACCTGGATCGCTTACGGTGTTTGCACCAACGAACGCAGCGTTCCGCGCTGCTGGTTTCGACAGTACAGCTATTGCGAACGCCAGTCCTGCCACGGTGACAACACTCACCAATGTATTGCAATACCATGTTGTACCGGCAAGGGCATTTTCGGCTGACCTCGTGGAGGGGTTGACCACCGCGCCCACGCTGCTTTCCGGCAAATCACTTTCATTTAGCGTGTCGGGTGGCGCAAAAGTAACGGGCAGCGGCAACGGGGGCAGCGCTTCCAATATCGTTAAAGTGAACCTCGTAGCAAAGAATGGTGTTGTGCACGTGATTGACCGGGTGTTACTGCCGTAATGGTTTGTTATCTTGTTGTCCTGAAAAACCAGACAGTCCCGGTACAACCCGGGACTGTTTCCCAATTTCCAGCAATATGTTCACCAGCAGGTACCGTTATATCTTCATCGTATTACTGAGCGTGTATTCTTACCTGAATACCCTGTTCTCAGAGGTATACCAGTACTACGGCATCCATGCGCCGTGGTACGATATCGTATTGCTGATGACAGTTATTACGTTGCTGGTGTGGGAAGCAAACCGGTATATCCAGCGTTGGATGCTTCATGCGGCCGGTCATCTCAGTAAACCGGTATTTCTTGCGCTTTCTTTTGGCGCCGGTATCTTGTCGGCATCCGTTATTTCACTGGTGACAAGTTATGCCGCTGCGCGCTGGCTTCGGCTAACGGCGACAGAATCTAATATCGGGATGAAACTCGCATTCACCTACGGTACCCGGGTGAATTTGTTTATACATATCCTCAATGCAGTGGGTGTGTATATTAATGAATACAAATCAAAGCAACTGGAAGCAGAAGAGCTGAAGCGGATAAATGCACAGACCCAATTGCAGGTAATCAAGAACCAGGTGAACCCGCATTTTCTTTTTAATAACCTGAATGTTTTGTCGGGCATGATCGTAAAAGACAATCCCGCTGCCAATAAGTTTATCGAGGAATTCGCCAAGGTATACCGCCATATTCTCAGCAGCCAGGATAAAGAGTTGGTAACACTCGATACAGAACTTGAATTCATACGACCCTATCTGTTCCTGCTCGAAAAGCGATTTCCGGAAAGTCTTCGGGTAGATGTTTTGATTGATCCTTCCTTTGGCAGCTACATGATTGTTCCTGCTGCCTTACAGATGCTTATTGAGAACGCCATAAAACACAATGTGCTGTCCCGGGCAAATCCGCTCGAAATAAAAATTTCGGTAAACAAATCGAGCGACTTGATTGTAAAAAACAACCTGCAGCGAAAACCACAGCTGGAACCATCCACGCAGGTGGGGCTAAAAAACATTGAACAGCGTTTTCGGTTGATCACCGGCCGGCGCATCCAGGTACTGGCCGACGAACAAAGCTTTGCCGTGGTACTGCCATTGATACAAGAACCAGTATGACTACGCTTATCATTGAAGATGAAACAATTGCTGCGGAGCGGCTTCAACACCTGCTGGAGCAAATTCCAGGGGGTATTAAAGTGCTGGCGGTACTCGATTCTGTACAGGAAAGCGTTCAATGGTTACGACACCAACCTCCGCCCGACTTTATATTGCTCGATATACACCTCGCCGATGGTTCTGCATTCGATATCTTCAAACAGGTAAATATTACCGCACCGGTAATTTTCACCACCGCTTACGATCAGTATGCGATCGATGCTTTCAAAGTATTGAGCATCGATTACCTTTTAAAGCCAGTAAGTGCTGATGCACTTTCCGCAGCGATCAAAAAACTGCGGCTGTTGCGCACAGCAGTCGTGACTGCAACTGACTACGAACGTTTACTCGGATTTATGCAGCAACAGGCCACGCCGAAATACAAGTCACGTTTTGTAGGAAAGGTTGGACAAAAGCTCTTCTTTCTCAATACAAATGAAATTGCCTATTTCACTGCTGAGAAGAAAGTGGTGTACTGCTGCGGTTGCGATGGCAATCTGTATGTAGTAGAACAAACCCTCGAAGAGTTGGAGGCGCTCTTGGACCCGCGGCAGTTTTTCAGGATCAACCGGAGCATTATTGTAAGGGCAGAAGCGATTGGACAGGTGAAGCCATTTATCAACAGCCGGCTGAAAATTATTTTTAAGACCGGCCGACAGCCGGAGGAGGCCATTGTGAGCCGCGAACGTGTGGGGGATTTCAAGCTATGGGCAAACAATTAAAGATCGGAATATGAAACGATGGCACCCACTGCTATTGCTATTACTCAATGTATTTGTTGCCGCCCGCGCACAAAAGGGCAAAATGGAAGATGTAGTGTATTGTAAGGATCAATCGATTTACAGGGGAACCGTTATCAGCAGAACCGACAGCATCGTTACATTACAAATGAACGATGGCAGTATCCGCGTATTCAACAACGACGCTGTTATCAAGACCGTTCGCGAACCCAAATTTGGATCCTACAGTAACGCAAAACCCGGTTTTGCGAGTTTTACAGAGCTTGGTCCGCTGGTGGCAGGTAAAACGACCATCGACGGTGTAACCACTGCTGCATTTTCTTTTCAAACCGTTAATGGCTACCGTTTTTCAAAGTTCTTGTTCGCCGGGGCAGGCATCGGGGCAGACCTATATGCCACACAAACCGTGATTCCTTTGTTTGCCAGCATTCGGGGCGATCTAACTGCAGGTGCTGCTGCTATTATCCCCTATTATTTCGCCGACGCCGGCTATGGATTCAATATTACACAGGACTCGCCGGGCAATACCGATTTCAAAGGGGGACTGTTGTACGCTGCTGGCCTCGGGTTAAAAATTCCTTTCAATCGTTCATCGGGCTTTCTCATTAGTTTTGGCTACCGGTACCAGGCAACCGAATATGCGGTGAATGGAATGGTAAAACCGGTTGACTACCGAAGGCTGGCCATTAGAGCCGGTTTCTTTTTCTAAGAACAGATGGTATGTAAATAGTTCGCGGCGTAGATTTCGTTTGTTTTAGTAACTTGTTTTTCCCTAAAACCGGTTACATGAGAATACTTTCGCTGCTGCTCTTCACAATTTCATTGACAGTATTTACACACGCACAGGTAAAAAAGGCGCCGGAAAGAAAAGAAGGCGAGGGCCCCTGGCCTCAACTCATTATCCGCGGTGTGACACTCATCAACGGAACCGGTGCACCACCTGTTGGACCTGTAGACATCGTGGTAGAAAAAAACCGGATCATCAATATTGTTACTGTGGGAGCCCCCGGCATTGCCATCAATCCATCGCGCCGGCCCGTACTGGCTGCCGGTGGTAAAGAGCTGAATGCAGAAGGCATGTATCTCTTACCAGGTTTCATCGATATGCATGGCCATATCGGCGGCGAAGCACAGGGAGCCGACGCTGAATACGTATTCAAGTTGTGGATGGCGCATGGCGTAACCACGGTGCGCGAACCGGGTTGTATGAACGGACTCGATTGGGTGCTGGATCAGAAACGCAAAAGTGACCAAAACCTTATTACAGCACCGCGCATCAAGGCCTATACGGTATTCGGACAGGGAAGCAAGACGCCGATATCAACACCCGAACAAGCAATTGCATGGGTAAGAGAGAACCTGCAGAAAGGAGCAGACGGCATTAAGTTTTTTGGCGCTGCACCCGCGATCATGAAAGCAGCTATTGAAGAAAACAAGCGCCTCGGTCTGCGCTCCTGTTGCCATCATGCACAGGTAGATGTTGCGCGGTGGAATGTGCTGAACAGTGCGCGGGCAGGGATGACATCCATGGAACATTGGTACGGACTGCCGGAAGCATTGTTTGAAGATCGTACGGTGCAGGATTTTCCGCTGAATTATAATTATGCCAATGAACAGAATCGCTTCGAAGAAGCCGGTCGCTTGTGGAAGCAGGCAGCAAAACCTTACAGTGATCATTGGAATAAAGTAATGAACGAACTGATTTCACTCGACTTTACGCTGGATCCCACTTTCGAAATCTATGAAGCGAACCGCGATTTCATGCGCGCACGCACAGCGGAATGGCACCAGAATTATACCATGCCCAGTCTTTGGAAGTTTTACGAACCCTCCCGCATCGCGCATGGATCGTATTGGCTCAACTGGGGTACCGAACAGGAAATAGCCTGGAAAGAGAATTATCGGTTGTGGATGACCTTTATTAATGAATACAAGAACCGGGGCGGGAGAGTGACCGTTGGTACGGATGCAGGATTTATTTATGAGTTATATGGCTTCTCCTACGTACGTGAACTTGAACTGCTGCGTGAAGCGGGGTTTCATCCGCTGGAAGTCATTCGCAGTGCCACGCTCTACGGCGCGCAGGCATTGGGAATGGAAAAAGACCTGGGCAGTGTTGAAATTGGAAAGCTGGCAGATTTCGTCATTGTCAACGCCAATCCGCTCGAAAACCTGTCAGTTTTTTATGGAACGGGTGCGGTAGCCGTGTCCGACAAAAACGAAGTCATCCGCCGCGGTGGCGTTACCTACACTGTTAAAGACGGTATTGTCTACGACGCAAAAAAATTGCTGGAGGATGTAAAGAAAATGGTGGATGAAGTAAAGGCGAAGACGGGCAGCGTTATCAGACAACCAGGCAATTAGTCTTTAGTCGATAGTCGGTAGTCCCCTAGTCCTCAGTCCTCAGTTCCTAGCGCGGAGTCTGCGTTTGCACGCCCGGACGTACACGCTCCGTCTGTTGAGTTCATAGTTTTTTGTTCATGGTTCATCGTTCTCCAGGCGGAGTTGCTGCGTGTTCTTCGGTACCATTATGATTCCAACTGAAGTTGCCACTTTTTTACGGTAGTCCGAAAACTATGATCAATAAACCATGAACTAAGAACTACGGGTTGCTCTCACCATCTCCCGTTTCCTGGGAGGACCTGGTATTTTATGCACCGTAAAACCCGCTTCCACCATGGCGCGGCGGACAGATGATTTCGAGCAATAAGTGGTGAGCATGCCACCCGGATACAGCATGTTGTGCAACATTCGGAAAATTTCTGTTGTCCATAGTTCTGGCTGTGCAGTGGGAGCGAATGCGTCAAAATAGACGAGGTGGAATCGTTCCTTGGGTTGATAATTTAATAAACTTCCCCTTCGCTTGTACAATTGAAACTGCGGATTTATTTCCGTTGGATGTTCCCAGGGGGCTTCCTGCATGCTGGCGAATGTAGTGGTAAGTTCAGAGCGCTGCATTTGCGTACAATAATTCAGGTTCTGATAGAGCGACTGATCCAGCGGGAAGGCCTCAATGCTTTCGTACATGACCGGGCGATTCGAGTGCAGTGATTCCGCATAAGTGAGCAAGGCATTAAGTCCCGTGCCAAACCCCATTTCGAAAATTCGCAGGGCAGTGGTATCAGGGTATTGGGAAAGGTAATATTGCAAACCTTCTTTGATAAAAACATGATTCGATTCCTGCAAAGCACCGTGCACAGAGTGATAGGTAACCTGCATGGCAGGAATGGCAATTGAATCGGAACCATCTGCGGTGGTAATTATTTGTCGGTCCATACAAGGGCTGAAAATTAAAATCCTTTACCTTCATTTCATAAACTGTACTATGCAAGATAAGATGCTGATTAGGTTAATTTTTTGCGCAACGGTTCTATTTTTCTCCTGCACAAAAAATGATGGGCCACAGGGTACGTTGGGACCACCGGTGGATACGCTGGGTACAGGCTGGCAGCGCATAAAAGTAGATACGACCATTGCCTTCCGCGATGTTTTTTTTCTGAATTCGCTGAGCGGGTATGTAGCTGGTACAGGTTATATTGGCAAGACTTCGGACGGGGGCCTTAGCTGGACCAATGTATTACCCGATTCGCTGAAGGATGATTTCTACCGGCTGTATTTCAGCGATGCCCAGCACGGATGGGCAGCAGGCAGCGCCTCGCTGATCAGAACAAAAGATGGGGGCGCTACCTGGGAGCGTTTATTAAAATCTGAAACCTTCGACCTGAGTTTTCCTGATGGGAATAACGGGTATGTTACCACGCAATATGGAAGCTTTTATAAAACCAGTAACGGAGGCAACAGCTTCACCACCTTTAATCCGGGCGGTACTACCGGATCTGTAGGGGCGCGTGCGGTGTACTTCCTCAATGCGCAATACGGCTGGTTTCAGTACGGCGGTTCGGTATATCGTACACGGGATGGGGGCGCGAGTTTTGAGACCGTATCGATCAATACATTGCCGGCCGGTCAGTACGTATTGAGTTTTATCGACAGCAGCAAAGGTTGGTCGGCCGGGCTCAGTGGTATATATGGCACCAGCGACGGTGGCAAAACGTTTAAAACCCTCTCGGGTGGGCAATCCATCGGCAGCGACGTAAGCTTCTTTGATGCTAATAATGGCTTCGTACTGTCGAACGGTAATATCTGTTCAACGACTGATGGTGGAGCGACCCTCAACGTTCTTTCGCGCGTGCACAAAGCCAACCTCGTACAGATATATTTTACTGACGCCTCTCATGGCTGGGCAGTAGGTAGCCCGGGTTTTATGTACCGCTATGTAAAACCGTGATCATGGAATATGTTACGCACCTGAGTAAAGACCGGAAGCTGAGGAAACTAATTCAAAGCCGGGAACCCTTTGCCTTGCAGCAACGGCGTAAAGTGTACCTGCATCTATGTGGTTCAATTGTGAGTCAGCAATTGTCGACCAAAGTAGCGGATGTTATCTGGAGCCGCTTTCTCAATTTATACGACAAGCATCCAACACCGGAACAAATCCTGGCTACTCCCCTCGAAACGCTCCGGTCCGTGGGTTTATCCAACGCAAAGGCACGTTACGTACAGAATGTCGCGCAGTTTGCATTGGAGAAGGGTATGGAATGGAGTCAGCTCAAAAAAATGAGTGATGAGGAGGTGATTGCGCATCTAACCCAAATAAAGGGTGTTGGCCGTTGGACGGTAGAGATGTTGCTCATGTTCGCACTTGGCCGGGAGGATGTATTTGCCGTCGATGATCTTGGCATACAAAACGCCATGAGCAAACTCTATAAAATAAATGCCCCCGATAAAAAGCAACTTAAGCTGGAAATGCAGCGCATCTCATCCCGCTGGAGTCCTTACCGCAGTTACGCCTGCCTGCATCTCTGGAAATGGAAGGACAATAGTCCGGAGAAATAAGTTCGAAAGTTTAAAGTTTAAGGTTTAAAGTTGCTGACGCAAGCAATGAACCCTAAACTTTAAACATGTTTCGGCGCTATGGTAAGAGTACTTCATTAATCTTCTGCACGATAATATTTGTTCCGGCAATCCGGTCAGCACCAGTGACCAGCGCCGGATTGGTATTGCCCGTACCAGTGAACTCCACCGAATTATTGCTGGCCGTGATATTAATGCTGCCTCCTTCTTCCGAACTCACGGTAAGCATGCCGCTGAACGTATTGCTGAAGTATTGCCCTGCGATCACATGATACTGCAGCAGTGATGTGAGCGTATTCACATTTGCTGAATCAATACTTGCCAGTGTGGGGTAGCCCGCAGCAATAAATGCATTGTTATCGGGTGCCAGCACCGTGCTCCATCCGCTGGCGGGTGCCAGGCTAAAGCCCGTTACTTTCAATGCTTCTGCAAAATAGCTCAGTGCGCTGTCGGCTGCGAGCAGTTGTTGCGCTGAAGCCGCAGGAACTGTCAGCGGTTCCGAAAGTTTATATACCGTCGCATTGCTTCCTGCCAATGACTGTAATACCGCATTTGCACCATTAAAGTAGTTGTTCGAACCATCGGTATTGCCGAACCCATACACGGCCGGCCCCAGCAGGCTGTTGAATGAGTTATAGCTGCCGGTGACCAGGTGCGCGGGTGCATTGAGAAAATGATACCGCACCAGCGAATCCGCTTGTCCCTGGCTCATGGCGCTAATCGTAGAGAGCGTTATCCCCTGTGAGAGGAATGCAGCATTGGTTGGTATCAATACGGTAATGGAGTCGGTTCCCGTGAAAAGTTTACTATCACCGCTTTTTTGCACCGCCGCATTGTAAACTGATAAAGAACTGTCACCCGTGATCAGGGCATACAATGGAGTGGTAGAAGATAGTGCGTTGTTGTTGACATCTTTTTTGCAGGATACGCAAAAGGAAAGGATCATGGATGCTAACAGGATTCGTTGCTTCATAAAATATTTGTTTTTTGATGAGCCACTGTGAATGAATTGCAGTGGCAGGGTTTATTTGATTGCCGGCGATTTGCATACGCTTAACCTGTGTTAACCATAAAAGACTCTTGCTCGTAATTGGGTTATTGGCTGCTTAACAAAATCTGAGCACGCAGGCATCCTTTTTTTGCACGGCCCCGTACTCGAAGTCGTAAGAAGGTTTCGCCGGTATCAAACCACTGTAAAATCTGTGCTGCCCTTGTTGAAACGTTCAAGCCTCACAGGCCGCCTGTTATTATCCAGGTATGGCCTGGCGAGATGTTATTTTTCATATCATAAAAACGAAAGCGTATGCAACCAGCGCGTTTGAATAAGCGTCGTACTCTATCTTTTGCCATTTTGGCCTTTTTGTGTACCATTGTTTTAGAGCACTGCTCCAAAAGCACAACCCCTTCACCGCCGCCTTCGCTCGTTAAGCAATGGGATGTTATTCTTGATGCGGCTTTTGAAAACCCTGCTCCTTCCGGTAGAAGCGAAACAGGAACAGCAACCCTGCAGTTGTACAGTGACAGCACACTCAAATATTCTATCAAAGTAAATAACCTGGCTTCCGGTGATAACCTGAGCGCCTCCCATATCCATTGGGGCGATCCGCTCGATAACGGACCGGTGATACTGAATTTTTCGCCGACTTTCAGTGCAGGCGCAGCGAGCGGAACCGTGGCCATTCGCAACAGTTTGGCCGACTCATTGAAAACCGGCGAAGCTTATGTAAATGTGCACAGCAGCCAGGCACCGGCAGGACTGCTGCGCGGACAGTTAAATGATCCGGTAGATTTTGCCGCCACCGTGGCCATGTCCGGTGCAAACGAAGTGCCTGCGGGTACAACGGCCGCAACCGGTACGGCGCTGCTGCGAATGACCACTGATAAAAAGCTGTACAGCAAGATTACCGTTACCGGGTTAGAGGCAAATGATACACTTACCCTGGCGCATATACATGCTGCAGCCGCGGGCAGCAATGGTTCTGTTATTCAATTGCTGTGCAGCAGCCTGGCAGATTTTGGAACAAAGAAGACGGTAGTTCTGACGGATGCCAATGCGACCACATTGAAAACGGCACCTGTTTATGTTAATGCGCATTCGAAGGTTAAGCCGGCTGGTATTATTCGCGGACAAATTCGTTAGAGAAAATCTGGTGAACATTATGCGACCTGTGTTGTTTTTATTCGCGGTAATTGTTGTGGCTTGCAGTAAAGAGAAAGCGGGTAAGCCTTTGCCGGTGATAGCCATTGCAACGCCATCGGATAACCAGCACTATAGTAAAGGAGATACGGTAAAGATTACGGGAAGGGTCACCCATTCCGTAGCGCTTACTGAAGTAGCAGTGCACATTACAGACCTGGGTACCAACAATGAATTTTTTCACAATCATTTTGGTGCTAACAATCAGCTGGTGTACGACTATAGTTCCTGGTATGCGGTGCCCGATAATAGTAAAGCGAGCTTTAAAATAGAGGTTGAGGCTACAGACTCAAGCGGCACCAGTACTTCAAAAGAAATAAAAATAACATTGAATTGAATTCCAGGCACGGTATTCAAGGACATATACAGTTACATAAAGTGGGGTAATTGTATAGCCGGCGGATGTATATTCGCCGGTTTTTTATGGTATAAAAAAAAAGACCGGCAAAACGCCGGTCTCTCTTTTACTTAATAAGCTTTAATTCTTTAATGATATTCGACGCGCCACCGAGCTTATCAATGCACCATAGAACATAGCGAATGTCGACACAGATGGTTCGGTTGAGATCTTTGTCGAAAGCTACCTGGTGACTGAGTGCCTCATAGTTGCCATCGAAGGCCAGGCCAATCAGGTTGCCGTAGGCGTCGAGTACGGGTGAGCCGGAATTGCCCCCGGTAATGTCATTGGTGGTGATAAAGGCTACCACGAGATCATTTTTAGCCTTGTCGATATACGGCCCGAAATCCCGTTGTTTAGCCTTTTCAATCAATGCAGGCGGCAGGTCAAATTCATAGTCGCCCGGTACATATTTTTCCAGTACACCTTTCATGGTGCATACGTAGTCGTAATGCACCGCGTCCCTGGGATTATAGCTTTTTACGTTACCGAAACTTACCCGCATGGTAAAAGTGGCGTCGGGATACATTTTCTTCGCCTTTACTGTGTCCATGGCCATGATGCCTTTCAGATAGCGTCTTCCGAGATCATTGTTTGCCGCATTGAATACCTGGTATTTTGGTAAGTATTTGCCCTGCCAGTTCTTTACGAAGGCAGATGCTACGCTAAAGGCCGGATCTGCCTGGAGCACGGTAGCATCGGGATTGCTGAGAAATGCCTTCCATTTGGAATCATCCAGGATCATGGTTGTTTTGAAAATATCGGACGCATACTTTTTATAGGTTTCTTCGCTTTTCAAGTCGCCATAGCTGCCTTTGATGCTTTCAAAGAAAGAGATGGGATGCTGTGACTTGTCGATATTACTATAAAACATTTGCAACGCAGTGGCTACAATATTCTGATCGGAGGTTTTGTTTTCTTCTTTCAGGAAAGCTGCCCGCGCGCGGTCGGCTGCCTCGATAGCCTTTTTAATATCGGCGGCGGTTCCCCCCTTTTGTACCATGGCTGCTTCTACCTGCATCAATGAAGAAGCGTACGCAAGAAGCGGCGATCCGAAAATGCCTTCAATAAGATAAACGCGGTACTTGCTGTAGGGTCGCCAGTCGTTATACGCCTTCTCCCAATCGGAAAAAATGTGTTCGTAATCCGCTTTGCCGTTGGCCCATTGCTGAAATTTTGCTTCTGCTGCTTTTTTCTGTCCGTATACATCATACTTCAACAGCTGTTTTGTTTCGCCGTCGAAGAATTTCCAGTAGTTAGCAATGCCGGCGTAGGAGGAGGCAAGTTGCAATTTTACGGCCGGGTCTTTCTTCATTTCGGCAAACATGTATTTCAGGCGCATGTCGCGGAGTTCTACCAGGGATGGATTGTTGATATCAATTTTCTGCCTGATACCAAAAGAGCTTTCGTAGCGGTTGGTGCTGCCCGGATAGCCATAGATCATGGCATAGTCGCCATCCTTGTAACCTTTCAGTGAAACGGGCAGGGCATATTTAGGCTTTAGCGGAATATTGTCGGCCGCGTATTTGGCAGGCTTACCATCTTTGCTCATGTATACCCTGAAAACAGAGAAATCGCCGGTGTGCCTGGGCCATTCCCAGTTGTCGGTATCACCGCCGAATTTGCCTACACTTTCCGGTGGTACGCCTACGAGGCGGATATCGCTGTAACGCTGGTATACGAAGACCAGGAATTGATTGCCTTTAAAGAGCGGGCTGACTCTCCCTTCAATAAATTGCGCGGGATCACTATAGCGTTGGTTGATGGCTGCAATGGTTTCTGCCTGCTTTTTCAAACGGTCGGTTCCGGTCAGACCGGCCAGTGCTGTTTCTACTTCTTTTGTTACGTCTTCAATTTTCAGCAGGAATTGTACGTCCAGGTCAGCGGGTATTTCTTCCTGTTTGCTCTTTGCATAAAATCCATCCCGCAGGTAGTTGTGTTCAACCGAGCTTGCGCTGGCTACGGCGTCATAGCCGCAATGGTGGTTGGTAAAAATCAGTCCTTCGTTACTCACGATCTCACCGGTACAGCCTCCGCCGAAAATGATGATGCCGTCTTTGATAGACGATTTGTTGATGCTGTACAATTGATCTTTAGTGAGTTTCAGTCCGCGCTTCACCATATCGTTGTACACCTGTTGTCCTAATAACAGCGGTAACCACATACCCTCGTCGGCAAGGGCTTTTGATACCAGGCTGACAAGCAGTACCAGTACGATCGAAAATTTTTTCATGCTTTAAGGAATTAGATAAACAAACCTACAGCTTTTGCGGTGCATTTTTATGCGTGCTAAGGCATTGCAGATGGTGGCTTTACAGAGCCACTAATTACAGGTATAGGTTTGCCGGAACGGGCGGCAAGCTAGCCTATTGATTCAGCACTTTCCAGAGCAGGTCCTTCAATTCCTGCAATCCTTGTTGGGTGACCGCAGAAATAAAAAGATGGGGTATGTCTTTGGGGAGTTCTTTTTCGATGGCGGCTTTGAGTTCGTCGTCGAGCATATCGCTTTTGCTAACGGCGATTACAAATTGTTTGTGGAGCAGTTCGGGATTGTATTCACGCAACTCGTTCACCAGTACTTCAAACTCCTTGCGGTGATCGGCACTATCAGCGGGAAGGAGAAACAACAATACAGGGTTGCGTTCGATATGGCGGAGGAAGCGGTGACCGAGTCCTTTGCCTTCCGCTGCGCCTTCAATAATGCCGGGAAGATCAGCAATGCAAAAACTCTGGCTGTCGCGGTACGCAACGATGCCCAATTGCGGACTTAATGTTGTAAATGCGTAGTTGGCGATTTTTGGTTTGGCGGCAGTGACTACTGATAAGAGCGTTGATTTGCCGGCATTGGGGAATCCTACCAGTCCAACGTCGGCCAACACTTTTAGTTCAACAATTTTCCAGGCTTCGTCGCCGCGCTCTCCTGGTTGTGCATGTTCCGGCGCCTGGTTGGTAGCAGTAGCGAAGTTGGAATTGCCCAATCCGCCACGGCCGCCCTTTAACCATATCACTTCCTGGCCATG
The DNA here is from genome assembly GCA_028876035.1 of Bacteroidota bacterium. Classification (GTDB taxonomy): domain Bacteria; phylum Bacteroidota; class Bacteroidia; order Chitinophagales; family Chitinophagaceae; genus JACMLD01. The sequence goes on along the minus strand of JAGWTK010000006.1, from coordinate 5,824 downwards.
TTCGAGGATTTCTATTTCCTGCTGGCCGCTTTCCTCATCTTTTCCGATCGTTCCGAGGGGTACTTCAATCACAATGTCTTTTCCACTGCGGCCTGTGCTGTTATTGCCGCTTCCATTTTCCCCATTTTCCGCCAAAACGTTTTTGAAATAGCGCAGGTGCAGCAGGGTCCAGAGATTTTTGTTACCGCGCAGGATGATATGTCCACCCCTTCCACCATCTCCCCCGTCGGGACCGCCCTTTGCCGTAAGCTTGTTCCGCATAAAATGTTTACTGCCTGCGCCCCCGTGGCCGCTGCGGCAGAATATGCGGATGTAGTCAATAAAGTTCGTTTTTTCCATCTGCCGCAAAGATAACTGTTACAAACCGGCACATAAAGCAGAAAGAAAAACAGCAATCGGATGCGTAGGTAGGCACTGATTGCTGTTAAAAATATGGCAGGGACGAATGGCTTGCCGGCATTAGCGCAAGATCAGTTTTCTTGAGCTGAGGATGGCAATCCAAAGGCTGGTGGCACTATACGAAGCAAGGGTGAATACTGCTGACACCAGGTAATCGCCTTTGGCAAAAAGATGGCTGCTGGTCAAAAAGGTAGTAGCAATTACCAGGGGCATAAGGAGTGTAAATAACGTTTTCATAACCGATGATTTTATGTTGTTTTCAATGGGTGCGCTGCACCGTTTACACAAGAATAGAGCGGGAAAAAGAAGAAAGGTTTATTAACAAAATGTGAAGGAACAGGTAGCTGCTTACAATCAGTTGGTTATCCCGGAGATTTCTTTCGGAAGACAAATGATTTAATATAAGTTTCAGAAATGTTTGAAAGCTCAGAATATTATATTAGCTTTACTCCATCATTCAACACCTGCTTTATGAACCTCCTGGCCTATTTCCTCTACCTCTTCCTCACGGGAATGGTAACCATCCGTGCCGGCTGGCTTTTCTACAAACATGGTGGGCACTATATCCTGTTTCTGCTGCAAGGCCAGCAAAACTTGGCCGATACCATTAATAAATTATTGCTAACGGGTTATTACCTGCTGAATCTTGGTTATATGGCCATTATGATCCGGTTTTGGAAACCCGTTCACACGCCTGCCGAATTGCTGGGCAGCGTTGCTGGCATGAGCGGGCATATCATGTTAACCCTTGCCACCATTCATTTTCTAAACATGACCGTTATCTGGTGGTTTGCCAGGTCAAATCATTTCATTCACTCATAAACCTGCAATTATGAAACCTTCACTCAATTTCATGGCCTACCTGATTTATCTGCCCATCATGCTCCTGCTTACCTGGTACGTAGCACATACGCTTTTTAAAAACAGCAAAGTGTTTATGCTGGATATTTTTAACGGGCGCACAGAGATTGCACTCAGTACCAACAAGCTGTTCGAAACCGGCTTCTACCTGCTGAACCTGGGGTTCGGGCTCACTATCATGCAAATTGCGTCTGAACTCGGCAGTGGTCAGTCACTGATGGAAGCGCTCAGCACAAAGCTGGGTGGTTTCAGTATCTACCTCGGTGTAAGCCTCTTCTTAAACCTGTATCTTTTTTTCCGCGGTAAACGAGTTGCGAAAAGGAAGGCACAACTAGCCACTTCTTTTCAAAATGCGGGCATTAAACCTTAACCTGTGGATGGCATTGGCAAAGGACAGTCGTACCGGCTGTCCTTTTTTTAATGTTTAATTGCGAAAAATGTTTGTCCTGACTGATGGCTATGTTTAGCTTTACTCCTGAATCAGGAAGGATTCAGCTTGCGTATGAAAATATTTCCCGGGATCGTATTGTTATCGCTGCTGTTGATGGCAGCTCAGTGTAAAAAAAGTAGTAATGGAGCAACGCCGCCACCGCCTGTCATCGACCCGGTGGCAGTCAATCAAATCGATTTTTGGCTGACAAGAGGCGATCAGTCCGTGCTATTGCAAAAACAAACGGGTATCCTTTCTTTCAGCACCATTAGCAATTCCAGTCCCGATATCGTTGTGGACAGCAGCAGCCGCTTTCAAACCGTAGATGGCTTTGGCTATACACTCACCGGTGGAAGCGCCCAGGTGATCAATGCGATGGCACCTGCTGCAAAAGCTGGCTTGCTCGAAGAACTGTTTGGGAAATCGGGGTTGGGCATCGCCTTTCTTCGGATCAGCATCGGTGCCTCCGATCTGAACGATGCAGTTTTCTCTTACGATGATATGCCAGCTGGACAAACCGATACGGCATTGTCGGGCTTCTCGCTCGCAAAGGATAAAACACCCGGCACTGGCCTCATTCCTTTACTGAAACAGATACTGGCCATTAACCCCTCCATCAAGATCATGGCGGTACCCTGGTCGGCGCCCGCCTGGATGAAAGACAACGGCGCCACTGCCGGCGGAAGCCTGCTGTCAACTTACTACCATGCCTATGCGCAATACTTCGTGAAATATGTGCAGCAAATGCAGGCAGAAGGCATCAATATCAACTTTGTTGTTCCGCAAAACGAACCTTTAAACCCTAATAACAATCCCAGCCTTGTAATGACGGCTGCGCAACAGGCCGATTTTATCGGTCATCACCTCGGCCCGGCGCTTTCGGCTGCATCGCTATCCACGAAGATTGTAGCCTATGACCACAATTGTGATCGGCCCGATTATCCGCTGACGGTACTGGGCGATGCAACCGCGGCGGCATTTACAGACGGGGCTGCTTTTCACTTATATGGTGGGGATGTGTCGGCTATGGGATCTGTGCACAACGCATTCCCTTCAAAGAATCTCTATTTCACGGAACAATACACCGCCTCTAATGGCAATTTCGGCGGAGACCTGGTTTGGCATGTAAAGAATGTAGTGATTGGCAGTATGCGCAACTGGAGTCGTTCTGCCCTCGAATGGAACCTGGCCAATGACCCTTCCTTCGGGCCGCATACACCCGGTGGCTGCACCACTTGTAAAGGCGCATTGACCATTGGATCTGATGTTACGCGAAATGTCGCTTACTATATCATAGCCCATGCGTCTAAATTTATACCTGCCGGTTCAGTGCGGATTGCCAGCTCCGTACCCAATGGCCTGTCCAATGCCGCTTTTCAAACCCCCGATGGTAAAAAAGTGCTGATTGTGGTAAATGAAAGCAATAGCAGCAGCTCGTTCAATATCCGGTACAATAATAAATGGTCCGTCGTTTCACTTGGTGGTAATTCCGTAGGCACTTTTGTGTGGTAAGCTTTGCCTGCCTCACCAGGCATCTTCAAATGAAGGGGCATGACGACAATCATTTTCAGGGCGCGATGGAAGGGTGAGGAGATAGGCCTTGATTTTTTACTTTTGAACTTTATACCCAATCATGAGAAAGTACCTGCTTCTGTTCGTTGCATGCGCTACGCTTGCAGCGGCACGTCCCCCGCATAAGAAAAAAGTGAACAGGATTTCGTCGCCCCGCAGTATAAAAGTCTATACGACTGCAGATAGTACTTCGTATCGGCTCAGCCTTACTGCAGAGAACCTTACGCTCACCGATTTTGGCCAGCCAAAGGAAACGCAGCCCTGTGTGTTCGTAGATCCCGGGCATAGTTTCCAAACAATGGTAGGAATTGGAGGCGCACTGACCGATGCCTCTGCGGAAACTTTCGCGAAGCTGCCAAAGCAAAAACAGGATGAGCTGCTGCAGGCATTTTACTCGCGCGACAAGGGAATTGGCTACAGCCTGGCACGCACCAATATCAACAGCTGCGATTTTTCAAGTGATAGCTATACGTATGTAGCAGAAAACGACCTGTCGCTACAAACATTTTCGGTTGATCATGACCGCAAGTACAAAATCCCTTTGATAAAAAAAGCCATTGCTGCTGCCGGTGGAAAACTCACCCTCTTTGTGAGCCCATGGAGTCCGCCCGCCTGGATGAAAGACAACAACGATATGTTGCACGGCGGTAAATTGAAACCATCGGCCGCGGAAGCCTGGGCGAATTATTATGTGAAGTTCATCCGGGCCTACGAGAAAGAGCAGATTCCGGTTTGGGGTTTATCGGTACAAAACGAACCAATGGCGGTGCAACGATGGGAATCCTGTGTGTTCACAGCAGAGGATGAAAGGGATTTTATAAAACAGCACCTCGGACCGGTACTGGCAAAAAACAATATGAGCAGTAAAAAGCTCATTGCCTGGGATCATAACCGCGATTTAATCTATCAGCGAGCGTCTACGATTTTGTCGGACAAAGACGCTGCCAAATATGTTTGGGGTATCGGTTTCCACTGGTATGAACCCTGGACCGGCGGTACCATGCAGTTTGAGAACCTGAAACGTGTCGCTGAAAGCTTTCCCGGCAAACAGCTCATTTTTACGGAAGGTTGCGCCGAGTCATTCAGCAATGAACTGATGAGTGCCTGGTGGCTGGGAGAGAAATACGGCAGGTCAATGATCAACGATTTTAATGCGGGGACGGCGGGTTGGACAGACTGGAATGTATTTCTTGACCAAACGGGAGGTCCGAACCATGTGCAGAATTTTTGCTTTGCACCGGTGCATGCCAATACCGAAACAGGCGAAATATATTACACCAGCTCGTATTATTATATCGGGCACTTCTCCAAATTCGTGCGACCAGGCGCAAAACGAATTATCAGCTCCTCCAGCAGGAGTGAATTGCTCACAACGGCATTCCGGAATACGGATGGGTCGATAGTGGTGATAGTGATGAACGACAGCGGAAAAAAGATTCCCTATCATCTTTGGCTGGCAGGAAAGGCAACGGAGATTGTAAGTCTGCCACATTCGATTGCCAGCATTGTTATGTAAGCCCGCGTTTCGTAGTGCAGATGCTGTGTGCACTACAGCATTTGCACCAGCTGTATATTGTTGCCGCAGGTGTCGTTGAATACGGCAATTTTTACCGTTCCCATCTCCATCGGCAGGATGCTAAACGGAACGCCGCATGCTGCTAGTCGGTCGTATTCCGCCTGCACATCATCCACATTAAATTGGGTATAGGGAATGCCCGCGTCAAAAAGCGCTTTCTGATAGATTTTTGAAGGCTCGAAATGATTGGGTGCTGGTTCCAGCAGAATTTCGGGTCCGTCCTGCTCCTCTTTGCTCACCACCGTAAGCCAACGGCTGTTTTCGCTGATGGGCAGATCCGTTTTTTTCAAAAAGCCAAGTGTTTGGGTATAGAACTGCAGGGCCTTTTCCTGGTCCAGCACCGGGATGCTGATAATTTTTACTTTCATGTTCGCTTCGTTTTACGGATAAGCGCAAAGATTCGATAGTATCCCAGGTTTTACTTTGTAAAAATTGCTCTTTTTTGAAAACTGGCGGGACTTATACCAAACCTGGACGTAAACAGCGTGCTGAATGCGCTGGGACTTTCAAATCCTATTTGGTAACAGGTGTCTGAAGCAGAATGACCTGTTGCCAACAAATGCTTTGCATGTTCCAACCGCTTTTCGATGAGGTATTGCTTTGGGGTTTGTCCGTAATACCTCCGGAATAACCGCAACAAATGGAATTTTGACATAAACAGGGTGCGGGACAATACATCAAGACTTACTGTATCCTGGAAATGGCAATTGATATAGTTTCTGGCGCCAATAACAGTGTTTAACTGAGTTTGGTTAGCATAGCACGCGCGCTGTATACGAATAATTTCTTTGTGATAGTGTGTCATCTGCTGAGGGCTTCTTCCCTGGCAAAGATATTTTCAAAATAAACGCGGATGATTACCACGCAGTGGAAACCCTTGCATGCGTGTTTTCCGATTTCGGTTCGATGATGCCGAATTCGCTCGCCCATGCGCCGAAGCTGAGTACACGGAAAAAAAGATTGTCATAAGGTATTTCACCAAGCTT
>JAGWTK010000230.1 GCA_028876035.1 Bacteroidota bacterium | reverse complement strand
AAGTGTGCCGGTGTATATCCGGGCAATGGGTTTTCCCGCCGGGTTGAATAACCAAACGCCGTCCGGACCTGTTGCAAATAGATAGCCGTCTTTTGTCATTTTCATTCCATCCGGATTACCGTTGTCGACGCCATCATCAGCGGTCGCGTGGTAGAAAACGCTACCGCTTTTCCTGGTGCCGTCTTCATTCAGTTCATACTTCATCCAGATTTTATTGGTGGGGTCGGAGTTGGCCACAAACAAATATTTCCCATCCGGCGAAAGGGTGATACCATTGGGGAATTTGATTTCATTTGTAAATAATTCAAGTTTTCCGCCTGGACGTAGCAAATAGACGCCCTGGAACGGGAGTTCTTTCTCAACATCCTGTAACCCGTTGGCCAGGCCATAGGGAGGGTCGGTGAAGTAAAGATTGCCCTTTGCATCAAAGACACCGTCATTTGGACTGTTCAGCCTTTTGTTTTCATACTTGTTAGCCAATGTTGTAAAAACTGAAGCTGGCTTGCCCAGCGGCGCATTCATTTTCGCTACTCTCCGATCGCCATGTTGCAATAACACCAACTCCCGATTGGCATTCAGCAGTAAGGCATTTGATCCGGCTTCTTTGCCCCTGTAGATGGTTCCCGTAAATCCGGAAGGATAAAGGAAAAGCGTTGTGTCTGCACCTTGCTTCCATTTGTACACTTTGTTGTTGGGTATGTCGGAGAACAGCAGGTAATCACCATCGTTCAAGTACAGCGGGCCTTCTGTCCATTTGAATCCGCTGGCAATAACAGTGATCGCTGTGGTTGAATCAAAAAATTGCAATGCTTCGGAATCGATGATTTGTATATGCCTGGTAGTAGGTAGCGGCATTGGCGGGTTTTCGGCGGTAGCGGCGTCTTTTTTGACCGGAAGGGTTGACACCACATTATTGCAGGCGACCAACAAGGTAAGCGCCGACAGCAGCAGGAGGGGAGCTTGTTTCATATAGCAGTGTTATTTTTCCAGGAAAGACCAAAGCAAACAATGGGCATTTACAAGGGCATCATCTGCACGGCTGTAACGGAACTGGTTACCAGGACACAAAATTGCTGCAGCTGTTTGATAATTTTTCAGCAACCTGTCTCCACAAACAAAGTGTATTGCCGTTTTTGACCGTACGATTTCAGCCAATTCTGCACCAATCACCAGTCCGCTCAGGTAGTGAAAGTTTTGCTCCCGTGATAGTCTTTTGAAAAGCTGGTTGGTTCTCACACGAAAGACAGTATGTAACAGATTGTTGCCGATCGAATCATGTACCCCTTGCTCAAAATATTCCTGGAAATTGCAATCGTCCGATTTGGAAACAGATTGCGAAAGAATACTCTGGTTGGCCAGCAGGTCAAAAAACTCTCCCGACATATACGTCTTGATATCCACGGCAACACCGTCTTTCACCATAACATGTTTGGAGTGCGTTCCGGGGAAAATAAACAATTGTTCGCTATCTCCGGTTTCACATCCCAACAGCATCGTTTCTTCTCCCCGCATTACGTCCTGTTCGGTTTTTAATCCCGAAACAAGGATAATCTCGTGTGAAAAGGTTGATGATGGTTCTATCTGGAAAGTTGTTAACGCGGAAGCGATCATTTGAAAAGGAAGGGTTCCATAGGGTAATTCTTTGATACCAATGGAGGAAGAAGCCATGCCGGAAATAATGACCGGCAACCCGCCGATGGCTGCTCCTGTCCATTCCTGCAGGTATTGTTGCAGCACATTCCTGAAAAAATCTATCCTCTTTTCAGCTGGCAAGTCCGCCCTTTCCCATTCCTTGTACACGGCAGCGATTCCTTTATTGCGTTCAATCTGCGCCAGGACTTGTTTGTCCGTTGAATTGACCAAGCGTAGCCTGAAAGACGTAGTGCCCCAGTCACAGCTGATAAAATGCCCTTTCATTCGCCGATGTTTAAAGTAACCATTGCGTTACAGCAAAGAAGATTTTCGAAGGGGTTGGACTTTCTCTGGACAAAAACAATGTTGATTGCCATCGTTATCGCATTTTTGAAAACCACGGGCAGTCAAACGGACCAGTCGTCATTGCCTTATGCCAATTGCAACAGGCTGGCTGCGGTATTGTCAATTTAGATTTTCAACTAACCAATGCCAATGCTTCTTTTACTATTTTTTCGATCGCCCGGAAATCCTTCCGCTCAATCAGATCTTTAGGCGCCAGCCAACTGCCACCGATCGCTACTACTGTTGGCAGTAGGAGGTACTCTTTGCAATTACTGGTGCTGATGCCACCCATCGGGATGAATTGGACGCCTAATTGTTTGTACGGTTCCTGGATTGCCTTTATATAATTTACCCCGCCAATTAAATGAATGGGAAACACTTTTTGAAAAAGCAGGCCCATTGCTGCCGCCTGCTCTATTTCAGAAGATGTCATTACGCCCGGTATAAAGGGAAAATTTCGCCGGATCGCTTCTTCGCAAACGGCTGGCCTGAACCCGGCGCTCAGGCCAAACTGCGCGCCGGCGTCAATGGCTTGTTGCATTGCTGCAGCTGTCAATAAAGTGCCGGCGCCGGTAAACATTTCCGGAAAAGTTTTTCTTACCCGGGATACCACTTGCGGTGCAGCGGGTGTTCTGAATGGCACTTCCATCACCCGCAGACCTGCTTCCAGGAAGGCCTCTGCAACAGGTAATGCGTCTTCCTCCCTATTGAAAACAATCGCTGGTAGTATTTTTTGTGCTAATGCATTCGTAAAGAAACTATCGATCATCGAATTTGTTTTCCCGGGTATGTTCCAGATATTTTTCTGTTAAGTAGCCCGATTGGCTACGCCTGGTATGAGCGCAGGGTTTTGTTAAGGTACAATTTTAACCGAAGAATCCGCGACAGGCTTAAGACGCTGCAGCCGTTCCCAATGGGCAGCGTCCGTTTCCTGGCTGTTTTAACCGTGCCGTTGCCGAAGCGGCTATCCTTGCAAGCAAACAATCAGGTACAGCGGGCTTTCGTGCAGAACCATAATTTTATTCCGTCACATAGAATTCAATATTATATTCCGTTTCACCCAGGTAACCGTTCTTGCCAAAGATCACGGTCTTGGTATCTTCATTGCTATCATCGCTATGACGGTTATTCAGCAATAGTTTCCTGCCCGCATAGATGATCTTGATAGTATACATTCCAATCGGTACATCTTTCGCCATAAAGGTGCCCGCGATATTTTCCACAGGTCTTTCGAATGAGGAAGCGGTTGTTCCATCAACTAGGGTAGTTTCTCCCGGGAAAGGAATGAAGGATAGTTTAATCTTCGTCATATCCACATCGGTGCCAAACGGGTAGAGGTCAACGTGCGCGCCATAGTAGCCGGTACCGCCTGGCCGCGCGCCGCTGAGTTTCCACTTGAAATTCCTGATGGCCCCCGTGGCCCGGTTAAATGCCCCAGTATTGTCGGGTTCCAGGTCAAATGTATAGGTTTGCCCATACGCCGTTTTTGTACACTGAGCTTTGGCCGTCCAATCACCCTCGGGTAGGCCTGGTAAGGACACTTCATACTTGCCTTCAATATTGCTGACAGTAAAAAGATAACTATTGTACCACACGGTGTGTTCAATGGTAATCAATGCGTCTTGCACCGGTAAATTTTTGGTGTCCGTAACCTTTCCAGTTACGGTACCGGCCGTGGTTCCCGTAACGGGGGTATCGGATATCCCTGCATTTTTTTTACAGGCAATGAGAACGGTTATGGAAAGGTAAGGTAATAGCCGGCTGATTATTTTGTATTTCATATATCCTGTTTTTTGATTGAGGTTTTTACGCAACAGCTGCATACGGTGATTTGTCTTTTAAAATTTTATCCTGCCGGTCGTTGATTACTATTTGTTTGCTCAGGATAAACCTGAAGTAGTAAGCAACAACGATCGCCGCTGGCGTGCTGATGGATATCCAGGTGGCAAAATCCCTGGAGAGCCCATGAAAATTCTTGTAAAACCTGAGGTAGGCGCCCAGGCCAATTAAGATACCTGCAACAGCAGCCAGCAAATAACCAAGTATACATTGCCATATCCATCTCGTTGGGGATTTGACGAACTTTCTTAGCTGGATGGCGTTGATGATGCCGATCGACAGGAACATAAAAAGAATATCGAAGGGCACGTACAGGGTATAATAGCCCAGCCAGAAAACCGCAGGTGTAAAAACAAGAAACGGCCAGATGTCTGCAAAGCCCTTCTTTTTGCCGGCGATTTCGAATAGGTTATTCCGCGTTACGGCCATGACAATTACAAAAGTGAATATGGAAACGGAATGCATGATAAACTGTGGCGTCGTCAGCAGCTTATCATGATCGCCTGTAAATCCGTGGGCAATCAGCGGATGCAGAATGCCTAACAGTGCCGGGTAAACGATGAGGGTAGCAGTTACCCATTTTTGGAGAAACATAGTTTTTGTCGTGTTCATAATATTTAATTTTGAGTGCAAAGAACATTCGTCCTGCAACCGGAAAAAGCTGTCTTTTATTCCTGAAATGATATATTTTACGCCATGGGTTTACAGGCTACGGTGATACGTTCCATCTTTCAAACTGCTGGCTCTTTCGGTGCGGCATTCGATTCACTTTGCCAGCTGTCAGGGATAAGGCCAGAAGAGATCAGCGATTCTGAAAACATGGTGGAATGGGAAAAGGCGGCGCTCATTTGGGTGCCATTGTTGAAGATGACCAATGATCCGCTTATCGGACTTCATGTAGGTATGGGGACAGATAAGCTGCTACAGGGCATGGTTGGTTTTCTGGTCCAAAGCAGTAAAGACCTTAGCCAGGCACTCAGCATCTTGTGCAAATACGGACAACTCGTATCGCCGATGGTGGAATACAACTTTGTTGAAGAAAGAGCGGCTGCCAAGCTGGAGATAGTGCAAAACAAAATGTGGCTGATGAAACACCCCGAACCGGCCCGGCATGCACAGGATTTTTTAATGGCATCGCTCGTGAACACGGCCTCGGCATTAATTGCCAGGCGCATCATTCCTTTAAGAATTGAACTGGCGTATGAACGGAGAGCCATCGATGAATACCAGCGTTTCTTTGGATGCGATATCCTATTTAATTGCGATACCAACCGAATTCTGCTGGATAAAAATGACATGAAGATTCCCATTCGATCCAGCGATCAGTCCATGTTCGAACGATTCAATGCCATGTTGGAAGAAAAACAGGCATTGATGGCCGGTAACAGCACGGCAGCGAATCTAAAACAGGTCTTGTTCATGCAGTTTAAAGGCCGGATACCGACGATTGAAGAGGCCGCTGCTGCTCTTCAAATCTCAACCCGCAGTTTGCAGCGAAAATTATCACTGGAGCAAACAAGTTTCCGGGAGGTTGCCGGCGCCATCAGGAAAGATATTGCTTTGCAACTGATGCAAAACCCTTCGATAAAAATAGCAGAAGTGGCCGATATTTTAGGTTACTCGGATGCAACTGCTTTTCGCAAAGCCTTCAAGTCATGGACAAACGAACTGCCCCGTCATATCAGGAAAAGGGGAACGGTAAGTCCTAAGTCGTAAGTAATAAGTTTTAAGTCCGTCGATAATCTGCGTGTGGTGCTGCTGATGAAGCGATAACCCTTACAACTTGCTTCTTATACCGGTTGAATAAAGTATTTACTTCGTACAGTGCTTGAAGGGTAGAGGGGGCTCCAGAAAGACGGCGCAAGAGATTGATGGAATGGAACCTTAGTCTGCAACTCGGTTACAACTTTCATTTTGATTATGTTGGTAAGCCCGATGCGTACCAATGCATCGGAAGCCAGATCCTGCGCACCGTAAAAATGCACCGCCCCTTTGGGAGACAGTGCTCGGAAGAAAAAGTTGTAGGCTCTTGAGAAAACACGTGTTGTCCTTCCGCCGACGCAAAAAGACTTAAAACTTACTACTTAAAACTTACTACTTAAAACTTATTACTAAAAAATTTTCACTTCTTCGTGGGCCTAAACACCAACACCTGGAAGGTGCCGGGCAGCATGGGTGGTCTTCTTTCGCCGGCAGCAGCCGTGCCAAAATCAGCCGTTGGCAAAAATACAGCATGCGTGGTTGCATCCATCGCGATGGTACGTGCACCGCGCTTACTGGCGATATTATCTGCGAGTGAGAAATGACCGTCTTTCGATTTCTTGATAACCGCCAATTTGCCTTCTCCGCAGGAAGCCAGCACTGTATGCAGGTCCGCATCATAGGCCACTCCATCGCAGCCATCGGCGATGCTTATTTTGTCGGTGATCGTTCCGGCCGCAATATCTACCACAAGCAATAGCTTTTCACAGCCGGCAAATAATTTTCCGTCTGTACGATCGATGGCAAGGCCGGTCGGACTTTCTCCCGGTGCGAGGGAGAAATGTCTTTTGACCGAGTAGGTTTTCATGTCTATTTCCAGTATCTCATTTTTGTCTTCAATGTTCACATATACATGCCCG